>CAMDHB010000010.1 GCA_945897655.1 Pseudorhodobacter antarcticus | reverse complement strand
CAGGATCGAGATCATGTTCGGGCGCCTGAAGGACTGGAGGCGTGTCGCCACACGCTACGACAGATGCCCGAAAGTATTCCTCTCAGCCATCGCTCTCGCCGCAACCGTCTTGTTCTGGCTATGAAATGAGAACGAGTCCTGACCCTAAGTCCAGGCTCTGTTGCTTCAGAGCCCAGTTTGTGGAGAGCGCACGCGATTTTTGGGCGGATTCAATCCTCCAATAGAAATGCAGCGACGCTAAACCCCGGGCAGGCCTTCGCAGCATAGTCGTTGTGCCCCGACACCTTCTGGATCGCCGTCCGCCCTTTGATCTCCGCGATCAACCGCTTGGCGGCCGCAGCCTGCGCGGCTGTGAAGTTCTTTGCGAACAGATCGTCGGCCGAGGCCCCGTAGCCACCGAGCAGGCAGATCCCTAAGGTGCCGGGAATAACTGCTATGGCGGGAGGTGATCGCGTCCCGCAAGAGGGACAACAGCCACTGTCTTTTCCACTCAGCAAAACAGTCAAGCCGGATCCATTTTGCTCAACAAGATGGATTTTCATTCCCGGGGCTGGC
Source organism: Pseudorhodobacter antarcticus (assembly GCA_945897655.1). Taxonomy (GTDB): domain Bacteria; phylum Pseudomonadota; class Alphaproteobacteria; order Rhodobacterales; family Rhodobacteraceae; genus Stagnihabitans. The sequence goes on along the minus strand of CAMDHB010000010.1, from coordinate 23,466 downwards.
GCACAGCTTGAAAACTTTTCCATCCCGCAAAATGGCGCGTTGCACGCAAGCCTTCAACTGCACAGAATTTGCGCCGAAAACGCAGCAGAACCATTTTAAGGGCAACGCGACAACTGGGATCGTTGCTGGCTCCGACCGGAGTGGACGAAATGAAACCAGAAAGACCTTGGATAACTTTCTGTTGCACGGCGAGCATGGTATTTCCGAATGATCCGGCACTATTCCTTCCGCCTTTGGTCAGCGCAGGCGCAATCCGTCGCGGCCAAAAAGAAAGATGCTGTCGGCCGCGAAATGGGCCTCGAAGGTTTGACCGGTGCGCAAGTCCCTTCCGCCTTCGATGGAAGCAATCAGATTCCGCGCCGATTCTGCGGGGCGGGCGTGAACCAGGGTTTCGGTGCCAAGATGCTCGACGATCTCGATGGTCAAGGGCAGCATCTCGCCCCCGCCCCGGCCAATGACTTGCGGGCGCAGGCCAATCGTCAGCGGCTCGCCTTCGGCGGGAAGGTTCTTGACATCGGGCATGGCGATTTGGTGACCACCACATTCCGGTATGACCAGACGGTTGCCTTGACGGTGGCCGGCAAGGAAGTTCATCTTCGGACTGCCAATGAAGCCCGCAACGAAAAGGTTGTCGGGGTCGTCAAACAGCTTCAGTGGGCTGCCGGATTGTTCGATGCGGCCATCGCGAAGCACCACGATCTTGTCGGCCAGGGTCATCGCTTCGACCTGGTCATGGGTGACATAGATGATCGTGGCACCCAAAGCCTTGTGAAGCTTGGCAATTTCGACACGCATATGCACGCGCAATTCGGCGTCGAGGTTGGACAGCGGTTCGTCGAACAGAAACACACCGGGTTCCCTGACGATTGCCCGGCCAATGGCGACCCGCTGACGTTGGCCGCCCGAAAGTTCTTTGGGTTTGCGGTCCATAAGCTTGGTCAACTCAAGCGTCGCGGCGGCATCTGCGACCCGCTTTGCGATCTGTCCTGCAGGCATGCCCGCATAGCGCAGTGCAAAACCCATATTCTCTCGCACTGAAAGGTGTGGGTAGAGCGCATAGGACTGAAACACCATTGCGATGCCGCGCTTGCTGGCATCCACCTCGTTCATACGCGTGTCCCCGATGCGCAATTCGCCGCCGGAAATCCCTTCCAGCCCAGCGATCATGCGCAGAAGGGTGGATTTTCCGCAGCCGGACGGACCAACGAAAACAACGAACTCGCCTTCGACAACATCAAGATCAACGCCTTTGACGACGTCAACCGCGCCGAAGGACTTGCTGAGGTTTCGCAGTGTAAGGCTGGTCATGGCATCTCCTTTGCGATTCAGGGTCTATTTGACCCCGCCCGTCAGTCCTTCGACAAAACTGCGTTGCAGAATGAAGAACACAAGACAGGTTGGAAGAGTGGCAATGACAGCGGCAACGCTGACAACGCCGTAATTGGGGTTGTAGGCCGATACCAGCGACGACACGACCAGCGTGATCGTTTTCATGTCGTTGGTCTGCAGCACGATCAAGGGCCACAAATAGGCGTTCCAGTTGGCCATGAACACGATGACGGTGGCCGCTGCATAGGTGGACCGCATTACCGGCAAGTAAATGCGCAGGAATATCTGCAGCTCGTTCAGCCCGTCGATTCGTGCCGCATCGCGCAATTCGTGCGGGAAGGCTTTGGTCGCCTGGCGAAAGTAGAATACGATGAAGATCGACGCGATGCCAGGCAGCAGAATTGCCGCAAAACTGTTCAGCAGGCCGGCCTTGGCGAACATCACGAACAGCGGAATCATCATGGCGCCAAAGGGAATCGATAGCATCAGCAGAAGCAGGGAAAAAAGATGGTCCTTGAAGCGAGAGCGAAAGATTTCAAAGCCATAGCCCGCAGCCGACGACAGCGCGACAGTCAGAATGGTGCCGAAGAGCGTGATAACAGTCGAGTTGAAGAGGACGCGAACCATGTCCACTTCGGTCAGCAGGGACTGAAAGTTCGCAATCAACTGATCCCCGAAGGTCAGTTTGCCATTGGCGACCTCGACGGCGGAATTGGTCATGCTGACCAGCATCCAGTAGAAGGGAAAGACCGAGATCAGAGCCGCAAGCCCAAGACCCAGATAGGTTGCAGATCGCAGGATACGGGAGACGGGGCTCATCCTATTTGTCCCTCGCCAAACGGAACTGCAACCACGAAAGGATCGCAACCAGGACGACAATCACATATGAGACCGTCGAGGCATAGCCATAGCTTGGCATGAACTTGAAGGTCAGGTTGTAAATGTATAGCGAAAGGGTCAACGTGGCGTCGGCCGGACCGCCCTCGGTGATGTTCATGACCTCGTCGAAGAGCTGAAGGGTCCCGATCGTCGACATGATGAACAGGAAAAGGATGATCGGCTTCAGCATCGGAACTGTCAGCCGCAAAAGCCGTGCATGGGCGGGGACGCCATCGATTCGCGCCTGTTCATAGATTGAGCGATCGATGTTTTGCAGGGCGGCCAGAAAGAAGATCATGTTGTATCCGGTCCAGCGCCAGGTGATTGCGATGATGATGACAACCCGCGCCCAGCCCGGATCCGTCAGCCAGGGGATGGGTTGATCGACGAAGTTCAGAAACATCAAGGTGTCGTTCACAACACCGTCATGGGCAAACATCGACTTGAACAGCACCGAATAAGTGACAAGGGACGTTACGCAGGGCAGAAAGATCGCGGTACGAAACCAAGCGCGACCCCAAAGCGTGCGATCATCCAGCGCGACGGCGAATACCAGTGCCAGCGCGATCATGATCGGTACCTGCACGACCAGAAACAGCAGGGTGTTGAACAGTGCGCGCAGAAAGACCGGGTCTTCTGCCAGTCGCAGAATGTTCGCCGCCCCCCCGAAGGACAGGTTCATCCCTTTTCCGGTGTGCAGGCTGAGCCAGAGCGAGGAGAGGATCGGGTAGATCATGAAAATACCAAGCAGCACGAGCGCTGGCATGATCAAAGACCAGCCCCAGATGTCGGTCCGCCTAGATTGCATCGCCGTTTCCCCCATGGTGCGCCCGGACCGAGGTCTGGCCAGACGGTCCGTCTGGCTTTCATAACGCAAGCGGGTTCGGCGAGGCGTTGCCCCGCCGAACCAGAACTCGATGTTTACTGCATCGCCGATTTGGCTTGAGCGGCGATGTTTTCGATGATGGTGTCAACATTCTCGCCGGCCGCCATGGCGGGGAGTTGGGCCAGAATGGCGGCATCAACTTCGCCGGCAAATATCCCATAGTTTACCGGCCGGATCTGTTGCACCCAGGTCGAGAAATCCTTCCAGACCGTCTGGCCACCGAAGAAATCATCGGCCGAGGAGTAGGCAGCCCCTTCGCGCGCCGGAAGGAAGGTGGCGAAGGCACCCTGATCTACCAAGATCTTCTGGTAGAAGTCCGCATCCTTTGCCCAGACCTGGGCCAAGAAGTCGATCGCTTCGGTCTTTTCGGCGGAAGACGACAGTACATACCAGCTGGAGCCGCCGTGGTTCGTTGCGTTGACCGACCCTTCGATGTCAAGACGCGGGACCGGGGCAACCGCCCATTTGCCGGCCTGGTCGGCGGCCGATTTCACGGTTCCGGTGATCCAGACTCCGGTCATCGGCACGGCGGCCACTTCGCCACCTGTGAAGGCCCCGGTATATTCCGCCCAGCCCGAAACCGGCTTCCACAGTGTGTCACCGGCCTGCAGCATCTTGGAATAGGTCTCGATCGCCTTCTTGAACGCCGCGTTGCCCACAAGATTCAGTTCACCCTCGGGCGTGAAGTACCAGCTTCCGGCCGATTGCAGCATCATCCGGAAAGGTGCCGCATTGGCCATGTCGATGGACAGCAGCGGGTGGCCCGTCTTGGCCTTCACGTCGATCCCGATCTCGATGAACCGGTCCCAGGTGATGTCGGTCATATCGGCCGCCGCGTAACCGGCCTCGGCCAGGATGTCCGAGCGATAGTAAAAGCCCGCCACGCCCGAGTCGAAGGGTAGGGAATAGATATTCTCGCCCACGGTTGCCACGGCGACCTTGTAGGGGGCGAACTGGCTGTGGTCGATGGCACCGTTCAGCGGCTCGAACGAGCCGGTGAAGGATTGCAGGTAAAGCTGGGCGCGCAGGTCGTCGATCAGGACGATGTCGGGCAGACCATCGGTCACACCCGAGGCAAACTGCGTCTGTAGCTTGGTCTCAAGATCGGCCTTGGCAAGATCGACAAGTGTGATCGTGGTGTCCGGAGCAACGGCTTTGTAGCGGTTGGCCGCCTCTTGCATCGCCGCGCCGTTGAACTTCGTGTCCCAGAACCAGACAGTCACCTCACCGGCAAGAACCGCAGGGGCAGCAAACAGGTGAATCGCCGTTGCGGCAAAGAGCGCACGGGTAAACGTTTTTGTTTTCGAAGCCACGTCTTTCCTCCCTTCAGATTTTGAAGAATGCAAAACAGGCCACCAAAGACCGCGTGTGTCAACCACCTGATCCTTGCGCTGCGGGAGGCTCGCACGGCGAAACAACCGGACAAAAACGAATGCTTCAGCCCAACAGGACTTGTCAGCCTCCGCTAAACCGTTGACGGGCCAATTCCCCTCGACCTCGCCAATCGAAAATCGAAGGCCGAGATCAAGCAAAAACAAAGGTCGATGCCCCAGGCTTAGCGAAAGAATTATTTGATCGGAGGCGGCCATGCCGTCGAAATTCGTGGTTTTTGCGCGTAAAATGCCTGATGCGGGTGCAGAATTTCTTTCGCTTCTGCAAAATCAGCAGAACTCGGGCGAGAACCTTCGTGTCTACAAGATGGATGATTCGTCGCAGTCGGGATCACACTACAAGACAATATCATATATATATAGGGGAAATTCGAATTGACCTGATGAATGAGCAGACGCTAGATTGGTGCGGGTGTGACTGACATTGACCAAGGTTGTAACGCGTTATTTTCCGGTGATTGTGAATGGGTCATCGATGCCATTACCAGCCGACCTAAGACAGGGGTTCAGCGGAGTGGCAAACCGGTATCTGGCATGGCCCAAGTGAGCGTAGGGGGAGGCAAGTAAAGTGACGTTGCGTGCCGATTCATCGACCCCTGCGAACACCCGCCCGGCGGCAATTGTTCCGAACTGGTTGCCTGTGCTTTCGGGTCGCCAACCCCAAACCAACTGGCGCAGTTTCGCCCTTCGACCGGAAGGAACGGATGATTGGCTTTTGGTTGCCACCACGTCAGGGCGCGGGCGTGTGACCTGTTCGGACGGCGAGGCGCGGATGCTGGGCCGGGGTGATCTGTTACTGTTCCGGCCCGGCGCGCCGCAGGACTACGGATTTGCCGACACGACCGATACCTGGTTCAACACTTGGATCCATTTCCGGCCCCGGCCGAGCTGGATCGAATGGCTGGGCTGGCCGGAAGTGGACCGCGGGGTTTCGATCCTGAAGGCGGGCGAGGATTTCGAACCTATCGAGGTTGAACTCAACCGCTTGCATGACGTGGCCAATGGCGCAAGCCGCCTGCGTTCGGATGCCGCGATGAATGCTCTGGAGCGGGTCCTCATCCTTGCCGATCACTTCAACCCGAAATTCGGCAGGCCAGACATGGATCCGCGCATCCTCAGGGCATTGAACCTTGTCGGCGAGTGGATCTCGCGGCCGGTCAGTGTGGGTGACCTCAGCCGCGCTTCCGGCCTGTCGAGGTCGCAGTTCACGGCGTTGTTCACCCGGCAGATGCGGATCGGTCCGCAAGCCTATGTCGAAAAGCTCAAGTTGGAGCGGGCAAGTCAGATGCTGCGCTCGCCACGATGGACGATCGGGCAGGTCGCGGCGGCACATGGCTTTGCCAATGTGTTCTACTTTTCGACACGTTTTCGCAAACAGTTTGGGCTTTCGCCCAGCAGCTATCGTCGTCGCCACTCGCAAGACCCGCGGGACACCGACATGACCCTCTAACCGCCCAACCGTCGGCTTTTCGGCCTTGGGCAAGATCAGGAATACAGGAATGAAGATTGTGAATTGGGGCATCATCGGGCCCGGCACCATTGCGGATAATTTCGCGACCGGCCTTGCGCAAACCGACACGGGCCGGCTTTCGGCCATCGCAAGCCGGGATGCCGACCGGCGCCGCGCCTTTGGTGACAAGTTCGGCGTGGCCGCCGGCAAGCGCTATGCCAGCTATGAGGCTTTGGTCGCCGACCCGGAGGTGGACGCGATCTATGTGTCAACCCCGCATCCCTTTCATGCCGAGCATGCTCTTCTGGCCATCCGAGCCGGAAAGGCGGTTCTGGTCGAAAAACCTGCCGGTCTGAACGAGGCCGAGGTAACCCTGCTTGTCGAGGCAGCACGGCAGGAAAACGTCTTCTTCATGGAAGCCTATATGTACCGTTGCCATCCGCAGATTGCGCGGCTGGCTGAACTGATCCGGGACGGCGTGATCGGCAAGGTGCATCACATCCACGCCACCTTCGGATTTGACGCGCGGAAATGGCCGACATCTCGGGTGTACAAGTACGAACTCGCCGGCGGTGGCATCATCGATGTGGGCGGCTATGCGCTGACCGGTGCCGGGCTGGTCGCGGGTCTGGCGGCGGGCGGCACCTACCAGACGCCAAGCAAGATCAAGGCGACCGGCATCCTCGGCGCGACCGGCGTCGACGAAGTGTCCTACGCCAGCGCGATCTACGCTTCGGGCATCACGGCGGAACTGGCCTGTGCCACCAGCCGCCAGATGGACAACCAGATGCGCATCGACGGGTCGGATGGGTCGATCCTGCTGACAAATCCGTGGATGCCGGGCCGCAATGTTGGGCCGTCGGACACTACGATCCGGATCACCAAGGGTGACAAGACCAGCGAAGAGGTGATCCGCCATCCCTGGCAGCTTTTCGGCTTCGAGGCAGATCTGGCAAGCCGTGCCATCGCCGCAGGCCTGAAAGAACCGCCCTTCCCGGCCGTCAGTCATGCCGACAGCATCGCCACGGCTGCGGCGCTGGACGCCTGGCGGGCCGAGGCCGGCTACAAGACTTTTGCCGAGGTGCCCGGTGTCATCCGCAAGCTGCCGCGCAGCCTGCCCAAGGGCCTGCCGGCCATTCCCAGGATCAAGGTCGAAGGTGTCGATCTGCCGATGACCAGCTTTGTCATGGGCTGTGACAACCGCAACACCCCGGCCGAAGGCGCAGTGATCTGGGATGCGTGGATGGAAGCTGGCGGCAACAGTTTTGACACCGCCTTTGTCTACGGCGGCGGGGTGCATGAAGGGGTGCTGGGCCAATGGCTCAAGTCACGCGGCGTCCAGAAGGAGACGGTCGTGGTCGTCAAGGGCGGTGTGCCGCCCTATTGCACGCCTGACGCGATTGAAGCGCAACTGAACATCTCGCTTGACCGGCTGGGGTTGGACCACGCGCCGATCTACATCATGCACCGGGACAATCCGGATGTGCCGGTGGATGAGTTTGTCGATCTCTTCACCCGGTTAAACAAGGCCGGAAAGGTTGGGATCTGGGGCGGCTCGAACTGGACCATCGAGCGTCTGGGTGCTGCGCAAGATGCGGCCCGCGCTGCGGGCAAGCTTGCGCCGCAAATCCTGAACAACAACCTGTCGCTGGCGGTCATGGAAAAGCCGATCTGGTTTGGTTGCCTGACGTCTAACACGCCCGAAACGCTGAAATTCATGGCGGACCGGCAGGTCGTGCATCTGTCCTGGTCCAGCCAGGCCCGGGGCTATTTCCTGCCAGCCGAGCTGCGCGACCGCCTGCCTGCCGATATCGGGCCGGAAAACTGCTTTGGCAGTGACCGGAATGCCGAGCGGCGTCGCCGAGCCGAAGAGCTGGCCGCGATGAAGGGTCTGACCCCGCATGCCATCGCCGCTGCCTGGGTGCTGACCCAGGCCTTCCCGTCGTTCGCACTGATCGGGCCCCGAAGCCCAGGTGAGCTGGCGTCAACTCTTGCCGCGCTGAACGCGAAGCTTTCGCCCGAGGAATGCGCCTGGCTCAATCTGGAATGCGACTCGGTGTCTTCAAAGTGATCCGTCCCTTCGATATCGCCGCTTGATTCAACCTCTGGCGCAGGGCCGAGGCCGCTGACGCCGCATCAGGGAGACCCCCATGTTCATCGCCACCAATTGCTACGGTTGGACCCAGATCGCCGCACGCGAGGGTCGCGCCTACGACCGGCCGCGCGCCATGGCCGACGCGCGTGCCGCCGGCCTGACGGGTTGGGAAGACGCCTTCGGCGAAACCTCGGACCCGGCCGGCGTGGCGGCCGAAGCCAAAGCCGCCGGTCTGGCCATGCGTTCGGCCTATGTCTTTGGCACTTTCCACACTGCCGAAGCGGCCGCGCTCAGCCATGACCATGCGCTGAAGGTCTGCGACGCGCTGATGCCGCATGGCGTGACGCGCTTCATCTCGAACCCAAACCCGCTGCCGGGCGGCGCCTTGAAGTCTGACGCCGAATTGCGGGTGCAGGCTGGGGAGCTTGAACGGCTGGGGGCTTCACTGCGCGCCCGGGGGGCGGAGCTTCTGTTTCACACCCATTCCCCTGAAATGCGCGCCTCAGCGCGTGAGTTTCACCATATGCTTGTGGCAACCGACCCACTGTCGGTGCGGCTTTGCCTTGATCTGCACTGGATCTGGCGCGGCGCCGAGAACTCTCAAGTCGCGCTGGAGGACATCATCCGGCTTTACGGCGACAGGGTTTCGGAACTGCACATCCGGCAGTCCCAAAACGGCATCTGGCACGAGACGGTCGGAGAGGGCGATATCGACATGGCCAAGATGGCCGAGATGCTGAAGGCCAAGGGTGCAAAGCCGCTTTTGGTGATCGAGCATGCCTATGAAGAGGCAACCACCATGACCCTCAACCCGGTGGCCGCCCACGCGGCATCGACCGACTATGTCAAGCGCGTCTTTGGCGCCATCGCAGCGTGAGGATAAGATGACCCGCATCCTGATCATCGGCGCCGGTGCCATCGCGCACCACCACGCCAACGCCGCCCGGCTGATCCCCGGCGCGCAGATCCTTTCCGCTGATCCGTCAGAAGCTGCCCGCGCCAAGTTTGCCGAGGCCTTCCCCGAGGCGCGGCTTTTCGAGGCTCCCGAGGCCATGCTGGCAGAGGCACCGGCCGGCCAGGCGGACATCGTCGTCGTCGCGGTGCCGCCCTGGCTGCACGCGCCGATGGCAGGCCTGGCGCTGGCGGCCGGGTTCCACATCCTGTGCGAAAAGCCGCTTGGCCGCGATCTGGCGGAGGTGGACGCGATCCTTGCCGCGGCAGCCCGGGCGGGCCGGATGGTCGGAGACTGCGCTGTGCGGTTCAATGGCCAGCCGGCTGCTGCTCGCGTCCGCGAAATCCTCGCGGCGCAGGAACTTGGCCGGCTGAACCTTGCCCGCATGATCAACCGCACCCCGCGCATGCGGCCCGGGATCGAATATCAGCCTGTCAGTCGCTGGTTCCTTGACCGTGAAAAGGCCGGGGGCGGGGTGCTGCTGGATTGGGCGGTCTATGATCTTGGCATGCTGTTTGACGTGCTGCGCCCGGTGTCCGTCACGGTCAAATCTGCCTGGATTGGCGGTGTCGAGGGTCGCGACGATCCGCCGGAATTCCCGGTCGAGGTGGAAAGCCACGCGGCCGCGATGCTGGAACTGACCCTGCCGGACGGTGCGAGACTGCCGCTGCTGTACGAGCGCGCCAATGGGGTGAACGGGCCCGCACTCTACGAGCTGTCGGTCGAGGGCACCAAGGGCGGATTGTCCTGGCAATGGCTGCCTCCTTATGGGGACGAGCAGACCAAGGTTACCCGCTATGTCGATCTTGGCGGAAAGGTGGAGGCCGAGGTCGAAACCCTGCCGATGGGCGAGCACCCGCATTTCCACCACGCGCCGTTGCTCGGTCTCGTGCGCCGGATTGCCGGACAGGATTCGGTCTCGCTGGACGAGGTCGGCATCCGCTTCAACTTTGCCACCATTGCCGCAATCTATCAGGTGGCAGAAACCGGCCAGTCGGTGACTGTGAACCGGTGACGGGGGAGGGCGGCTTTGACGCCCGGGTGAACGATCGCCGGGCTTGTTTTGTCGATACGGAAGTCCTTTCTGAAAGGCTGAAGCCATGACGGTAACCGCAGATAGCGCACGAGACTACTCATTGACCGGGGTCGATACTGAACGTGCAAAGGCCGAGGGGCTTGCCAATGCGGATTGGTATCACACCGACGTTCCGCGTAAGGTGATGAAAGAGCTGATGCAGCGCCGCGACGGCCCGGCGATCCGCGACACGGCCTTGTGGTTCGCGCTGCTTGGCCTGACGGCCTGGGGCGGGGTTGCTTTTTGGGGCAGCTGGTCATGTGTGCCCTTCTGGTTCGCCTATGGCGTTCTTTACGGTTCGGCCTGCGACAGCCGCTGGCACGAATGCGGTCACGGCACGGCCTTCCGCACCCAATGGATGAATGACTTGGTCTATCACATCGCCTCGTTCCAGGTGGTGCGCAATCCCGTTTCCTGGCGCTGGAGCCATGCGCGCCACCACACCGATACGATCATCGTCGGTCGCGACCCCGAGATTGCCTGCATGCGCCCGCCGAATGTGGTCAAGCTGCTGGCGGCCTATGCCGGCGTCTATGGCATGTGGGAATCGCTGGTTGGACTGGTCAAGAACGCCTTGGGCCAGCTGACGGACGGCGAAAAGGACTATATCCCGCAGACGGAATGGGCCAAGGCGATCCTCGCGGCCCGTCTCCACATGGCGGTCTATGCCGCGACTCTTGTCGCCGCCGTCGCCTGGCAAAGCTGGATTCCGCTGATGCTGATCGGCGGGCCGCGCATCTATGGCGCCTGGCACATGATCATGACCGGGCTGATCCAGCATTGCGGCCTGGCCGAAAACGTGACCGACCACCGGCTGAACAGCCGGACCGTTTACATGAACCCGGTCAGCCGCTGGCTTTACTGGAACATGAATTACCACGTCGAACATCACATGTTCCCGATGGTGCCGTATCACGCATTGCCGCGCCTGCATGAGGTTCTGAAACACGACTTGCCGGTCCCGAATTCGTCGATCTGGGATGCCTACCGCGAGGCCATCCCTGCCGTTCTGCGTCAGGCAAGGGACCTGAACTACGCCGTCCGCAAACCCTTGCCGCCCACTGCGAGGCCCTATCAGGAAGGAGCCACGAATGGCTGAATGGACCCGAGTTTGCCCGGTCGATGACATTGACCCCGAAGACGTCATCCGCTTTGACCATGCTGGTCGCACCTATGCGGTCTACCGGGCCGAAGATGGCACGGCCTTTGCCACCGACGGGCTGTGCACCCATGAAAACGTGCATCTGGCCGATGGTCTGGTGATGGGCGACCAGATCGAGTGCCCCAAGCACAACGGGCGCTTCAACATCAAGACCGGGCAGGCCCTGCGCGCGCCGGTCTGTATCAACCTGAAGACCTGGCCCGCCCGTGTGGTGGACGGCCATATCGAAATCGAGGTGTGACTTGGCCCGCAAACGCCTGACCGTTGCCGATATCGCCGCCCTGAAGGGCAAGCGCCAGCTGACCATGCTGCGCATTTTCAGCCTGGACGAGGCCGCTGCCGCCGAGGCTGCCGGGATCGACGTGGTGTCGCTGCCGCCCGAACTCGTCACCCATCCGCGCTATCGCGAAGTTGCGCCATCTCTGTTTTCGATGACCGGCGCCACGCATCTGGAGGCGGGCACCAAGGAAGATTACCTGCGCTGGTCCGGCGATATGCTGAACCGGGGAGCTGACGCGGTCTATTGTTCCGGCTCGATGACCACTGTGGAATTTCTTGCCCGCGAATGGATCCCGGTCGTGGGCCATGTCGGCCTGGTGCCGGCGCGGGTCGGTTGGACCGGGGGCTACAAGGCTGTCGGCAAGACGGCAGAAACTGCGTTGGCCATGTATCACGAATGCCTGGCCTATGAGCGCGCCGGGGCGATTGCAGTCGAAGTAGAAGTGGTGCCGCCGCAGGTCGCCGCCGAAATCAGCCGGCGGATGAAGCGGTTGTCGCTGTGGTCAATGGGCGCGGGCGCGGGATGCGATGCGCAATACCTTTTCGCAATGGACATTCTTGGTGAACACAAAGACCATATGCCGCGGCATTCAAAGGTCTATCGCAACTTTGCTGCGGATTATGACCGGTTGCAGGCCGAACGCACGGCCGCCTTCCGCGAATTCGTGGCCGATGTTCAAACCGGTGCATTTCCAAGCGATCAGTATTTGGTGAAGATGGAGGAAGCCGAGCTTGCCGCCTTCAGGGCACGGTTGCCGGTGGAAGAATGACAGCCAGCGGCAGCCGCCACACCCTGAGCACCGGGGGTATTTCCCTACGCTTTGCGCCAGATTGCGGCTTTCTGTGCGATTTGACCGTGACCGATGGCGGACGGCAGCTGCGGCCGATGCACCGCGCTCCCTGGATCGGCGAGCCGATGCCCGCCGATACCGCGCCGCATCTGGGGCAGATGCAGGGCGATTTCTTCTGCGCGCCGTTTTGCGATGGCGGGGGCGATGCGCCGATCTTTCATGGCTGGCCCGCCAACGCCGCCTGGGCGGTGAGCAATCATCAGGCCGACCGGCTGGAGGCGCACATGCCGCACATGGTTCAAGGTGCCGATGTGACAAAGCGCATCACGCTGCGCGACGGCCATCCCTTTGTCTACCAGTCGCACCGCTTTGACGGCGGCACCGGCACGATCTCGGTCGCGAACCATGCCATGGTCACGCTGCCTCGGGGCGGGCTCATCAGCCTGTCGCCCAAGCGCAGGTTTGCCACCATCGCTGCACCGCTGGAGACCGACCCGGCCCGTGGCCGCTCGGCCCTGGCCTATCCGGCTGAAAGCACCGACCCGCACCATTTCCCGGCGGCGGATGGCGGGACGCTCGACCTGACGCGCTATCCCTTTTGCGCCGGGCACGAGGATTTCGTCATCGCCACCGAAGCCGAAGGTAGCCCTCTGGGTTGGGCGGCGGTGGTGCGGCTGGGTCAGGGCGACCTTTATCTATCGCTGCGCAATCCGCTGCAACTGCCGATGACCATGCTCTGGCACTCGGACGGGGGGCGCGACTATGCCCCTTGGTCGGGGCGCCACCGCGCCTGCCTGGGGGTGGAAGAGGGCTTTGCCCCCCATATGCTGGGGCAACCGGGGGGGCTTGCCTTGGGTGGCGTGCTGGATGTCCGCCACGCCATCGGCTGCATCGCCTGGCCCTCCGAGGCGCGGGTGACCGGGGTTTCCGCCACGCGAGACAGCCTGACCGTCACTGCCGACTCCGGCCTTGTCCGCACCGTTGCTTTCGATCTGGCTCACCTTTTTCCCTAAGGAGACCGCTATGCCCGCCAAGTTCCGCGTCGTCGGCATCAACTTTGATCACATGCATATGGGCGATCTGTTGCGCCAGGTGCATGACCACCCCGAGGCCGAGATCACCGGCATCTGCGACCGCGACCCCGCGCGCATGAAGCAGGCCATCGCCAATTTCAACCTGCCCGCCGACCGGGTTTTCAGCGATGTCGCTGCCTGCATGGCGACAAAACCCGATCTGGTGATCCTTTGCCCGGCCACCGCCGACCATGCCGCCTATGTCGAGATGGTGGCGCCCTTTGGGTGCAACATCGTGGTGGAAAAGCCCTTTGCGGCCAGCCTTGCCGATGCCGACCGGATGATCTCGGCCTGCGCGGCCTCGGGGGTGCGGCTGGCGGTCAACTGGCCGCTGGCCTGGTATCCGTGTCATGTCACGCTCAAGCGCATGATTGATGCGGATATGATCGGCGCAGTGCGAGAGGTGCATTTCTACGATGGCAACCGCGGGCCGCTTTACCATCTTGCCGACAAGGTCGAGGTGACGGCCGAGGAGGTCGAGCGGCAGAAGCCCGGTTCATGGTGGTACAAGGCCGCGTCAGGGGGCGGGGCGCTGCTGGATTACCTTGGTTATGGCGCGACGCTTGGCACTTGGTTCCTGAATGGCGAGGCGCCGATCGACGTGACCTCCACCACCTGGGCTGCCCCGGGGCTGGAAGTGGACGAGCATTCGATCACCGTGCTGCGCTATGCCCGCGGCATGGGCAAGATGGAGACACGCTGGGGCACCTTCAGCGACCCTTGGGTTCTGCAGCCGCAACCCAAATGCGGCTTTGTGGTTGTCGGAGAACGGGGCACCATCTCGTCTTACGATTTCGAACCCCATGTAACGCTGCAGACGCTGGACCATCCCGAACCATGCCAGATTGCCAACGACCCTGTCATTGCCCCCGACCGAGGCCCGATCGAACATGTTCTTCAGGCCTTCGCCACTGGCGGGCCGTTGCGCGGGCCACTTGACCCTTCCATCGCCCGGGTGGGCCAGCAGATCGTCGATACTGCTTTCGCCTCGGCCAGGGCCGGGCGCACTTTGCCACTGATGGGATAAACCATGGCTGACCGCGACGATTACGCCCTTGTCTCGAAGACCGCTGCCGAAACGGCAGCGCCAGACCTGCCCTATCTGCCGTCCCGGCCGAAAGGCCGCCACCGCATCGCGCTGGTGGGTGCGGGCGGCATCTCATTTGCCCATCTGGATGCCTACCAGGCGCATGGAATTGAGGTGGCCGCCATCCTGTCGCGCGACCGCGCCAAGGCCGAGGCGCGCGCGGCCGAGTTCTGCCCGGAAGCCGAGGTGATGACGGATTACGCGGCCCTTCTGGCCCGGGATGACATCTCCGTCCTTGACCTTACCCCCCACCCCGAGGACCGCGGGCCGCTGATTGAGGCGGCGCTCAAGGCGGGCAAGCATGTCCTTAGCCAAAAGCCCTTCGTCACCGATCTGCATGAGGGTGAGCGGCTGGTTGCCCTGGCCCAAGCACAGGGCGTCAAGCTGGCCGTCAACCAGAACGGCCGCTGGTCACCACACATGGCCTGGATGCGCGCCGCCGTTCGGGCCGGGCTGATCGGCGAGGTCACGGGCGTTCATTGCGCGTTGCATTGGAGCCACATGTGGGTCAAGGGCACGCCGTTCGAGGAGGTGGCCGACCTCGTCCTTTTCGACTTCGGCGTGCACTGGTTCGATTTTGTTACCTCGATCACCGGCCGGCTGGCAGACAGGGTGCAGGCGCAGGCCTTGCGTGCGCCGTCAACCGGAATCCGGCCGGCGATGCTGGCGTCGGTTCTGATGGATTTCGGCCCGGCGCAGGCCAGCCTGATCTTCGATGCCGCCACACCTTTTGGCGCCTCTGACACGACCTATATCGCGGGCACGAAGGGCAGCCTCGTGTCGCGCGGTCCGGACCTTGGCCAGCAAACGGTCGAGCTTTTCACCGAAGCGGGTGTCGCCCGCCCCCGCTTGACCGGTAAATGGTTCAACGACGGTTTTGCCGGAGCAATGGGTGAGCTGCTCTTGGCCATCGAAGAAGATCGCGAACCGGAAAACGGCGCGGCGGGCAATCTACTTTCACTTGCCAACTGCTTTGCCGGGTTGGAGGCCGCCCGCAGTGGTGCCTCTCAGCGCCCGGGCGCTGTGCGCCGCCGCGAAATCTGACGGATCGCGTTTGTGGCACAGGGGAATGAGCGTTGCCATCTTTCTGGTCACACCATTTGGTTTGACGATTTGCCTGGACATTCATTGCTGGATCAACGGACCACAGGAGACTTGCCATGACGACTCAACTTGGACCGCCGGAATTGCGGGTTCTGCAAGATAAGGCGCTGTGGCTTTCGGCCTGGATGATCCACAACGCCAACCATTTGCGCCCGAAGACCGATGGCATGAAAGTCGGCGGGCATCAGGCCTCTTGCGCGTCGATGGCCACGCTGATGACAGCCCTTTATGGCCGCGCCTTGCGCCCGCAAGACCGGGTGGCGGTCAAGCCGCATGCCGGTCCGGTGTTTCATGCGCTGCAATATCTGGCTGGCCAGCAGACGCTTGCCAAGATGCAGAACTTCCGGGGGTTTGGCGGGGTACAATCCTATCCGTCGCGCACCAAGGACAGGGCAGATGTCGATTTCTCGACCGGGTCGGTGGGCCTGGGCGTCGCGATCACGGCCTTTGCCTCACTGGTGCAGGACTATGTCAAGGCACGCAACTGGGGCAGTCTGCCCGAAGGCCGCATGGTGGCGCTGGTCGGGGATGCCGAACTGGACGAGGGCAATATTTACGAATGCCTGCAAGAGGGCTGGAAGCACGATCTGCGCAATTGCTGGTGGATCATCGACTATAACCGGCAAAGCCTTGACGGCGTTGTGCGCGAGGGGCTGTCCGAGAGGATCGGCGGCATCTTTACCGCCTTTGGCTGGGATGTGGTCACGCTGAAGCATGGCGCGCTGCAACGCGCGGCCTTTGCGGAACCTGGTGGCGAAGCGCTGCGCGACTGGATCGACGCTTGCCCGAACCAGCTTTACTCGGCGCTGACCTTTCAAGGCGGGGCGGCCTGGCGCAAGCGGCTGATGGACAAGATCGGCGATCAGGGGGTCGTGACAGCCCTGCTGAACAGCCGCAATGACAGTGAACTGGCCGCGTTGATGGAGAACCTTGGCGGCCATTGTCTGGCTTCGGTCAGCGAGGCCTTTGACAAGGCGGGCACCCATGACCGCCCGACCGTCTTTATCGCGTATACGATCAAGGGCTGGGGCACGCCTCTGGCCGGGCACAAGGACAACCATGCCGGGCTGATGACACTTGCGCAGATGGAAGAGTTTCGCGCGGGCATGAGAATCCGCCCCGGCCATGAATGGGACCGCACTGAGGGTCTGGGCATTTCCGAGGCCGCCCTTGACGGCCTGCTGACCCGCAGCCCGTTCCTGTCAGCGGGACCGCGGCAAATGACCGCGCCGCAAATTGCAGTCCCGGTGATCGACGCGCCCGAGGACGAGGAAATCTCGACCCAGATGGCCTTTGGCAAGATTCTGGATGCGATTGCCAAGTCAGATCACCCCATGGCTGCGCATATCGTCACCACTTCGCCCGATGTGACGGTGTCCACCAACCTTGGGCCCTGGGTTAACCGGCGCGGGTTGTTCGCCCGGCAGGAGCGCGCCGATACGTTCCGCGACGAAAAGGTGGTGTCGGCGCAGAAGTGGCAGTTCTCACCCGAAGGTCAGCACATCGAACTTGGTATCGCCGAGATGAACCTGATGCTGATGTTGGGGGCGGCGGGCCTGTCGCATTCCTTGTTCGGCGAGCGGCTTTTGCCGATCGGCACGCTATACGATCCCTTCATTTCGCGCGGATTAGATGCGCTGAACTATGCCTGCTATCAGGAGGCGAGGTTCCTTCTGGTGGCCACGCCCTCGGGCGTGTCGCTGGCGCCAGAAGGCGGGGCACATCAGTCCATCGCCACGCCGCTGATCGGCATGTCGCAGGACGGGCTGGCCAGTTTCGAACCGGCCTTCGCCGATGAACTGGCCTGCATTATGGAATGGGCCTTTGCCTATATGCAGCGCGATGCGGCCAAGGCCGAAACCGCCGACTGGCAACGCGAGGCGGGGGGCGGGTCGGTCTATCTGCGCCTGTCCACGCGCGCGCTGGAGCAACCGCGCCGCAAGCTGGACACTATTCGGCAGGGGGTGATCGACGGCGCCTATTGGCTGCGTGCGCCGGGGCCGGATTGCGAAGTGGTCATTGCCTATCAGGGCACGGTGGCGACCGAAGCCATTGCGGCGGCGGGATCATTGGCCGAAGGGCGGCGCAATGTCGGCATCCTTGCGGTGACCTCTGCTGACCGCTTGAATGCAGGCTGGCAGGCTGCCCAGACCGCGCGGATCAACGGGCGCAGCGCCCAAAGCCATGTCGAGCAGCTGCTCGCCCCTTTGCCGCGCGATTGCCTGCTGGTCACGGTGATCGACGGGCATCCGGCCACCTTGTCCTGGCTTGGTTCGGTCCATGGTCACCGGGTGGCCGGGCTCGGGGTAGAGCATTTCGGCCAGACCGGCACGGTGGCCGATCTTTACCGCCATTTCGGCATCGACCGGAATTCCATCCTCAAGGTGATTGCGGGGCTGGCACCCGGCAGGCCCTTGCGCGCCGTCGGGGGACTTTGACATGCAGCATCGGTTCTGGGCCAATTACACCGCGCGGGATTTTGCCCGGTTGGACCGGTCCAGCCTGATCGCGGTTCTGCCGGTGGGGGCCATCGAACAGCATGGGCCGCATCTGCCCTTGTCGGTGGATCAGGCCATTCTGGATGGCATCATCGCCGCCACGGTACCGTTAATTCCGGATGACTGCCCGGCGCTGTTCCTGCCAACGCTGCCGGTTGGAAAATCGAACGAGCATTCTGAATGGCTCGGCACGCTGACCTTTTCGGCCCAGACCTTGATGGCGATGTGGATGGAGATTGGCGACTGTGTCGCTGCCGCTGGGGTGAAGAAGCTGGTGCTTCTGAACTCCCACGGCGGGCAGATCGCGCCGATGGACATCGTGGCGCGCGACCTTCGGGTCAAGCACAGGATGCTGACGGTGGCCGCAAGCTGGTTTGCCATGGGCACGCCTGAGGGGTTGTTGACCCCGGACGAAGACCGTTTCGGCATTCATGCCGGCGATCTTGAAACCTCGGTCATGCTGGCGCTCGACCCGGATCATGTGCAGATGCAGCATGCCCGCAATTTTTACCCCAGGATTGCCGACATCGCCCGCGACAACCGCCATCTTGGCCTGTCCATTGCGGGCAAGCTGGGCTGGCAGGCGCAGGACATGAACCCCGCCGGGGCCTGTGGCGATGCCACGAAAGCCACCGCTGACAAGGGCCGTGCCTTTATCGCACACGCTGCGGCCCAGATCGTGACCCTGTTGCATGAGGTGCACCGCATGCCGCTTTCCCACCTCGACACCAAAGCCGATCCGGAGGCCTGCGCATGACCGCGCCGCGCGCCGGTATGGCATACAGGTTAGTCGCTGACCCCGGTCCTGGTGTGGTCTCGCGGCCGGGGGCGGCGATTTCTTGTCTGAACTCCCCCGGGTTCCGGAGATTAGCAAGAAAGCGAGATATGACGTGAACCTTGATCTTTCCACCCTGCACTGGAATGGCCGGACAGTTGCCTTGACCCTTCGCGACGGGTTGATCGGAGCAATCACTCCGGTGGTCGGCCCCGCGCGGGCGGTGATCATGCCGTTGCCGGTCGATCCGCATGTGCATCTGGACAAGACCTTTACCATCGGGCGCGCCCGCGCCGACAAGCCCGGGCTTTTCGGCGCTATCGAAGCGATAGCCGCCGATGTCCTGCGCTGGAGCGCGGACGACATCCGCAACCGTGCGGGCCTCGCGTTGGCCGAGGCGCGGAATAACGGCATCCGGGCGCTACGCAGCCACGTCGACTGGGGGCAGCCCGAGGCTCCGCTGGCTTGGTCGGTCCTGAGCGAATTGGCGCAGGACTGGCAGTCGATCTTGCATTTGCAACGGGCGGCATTGGTGCCGCTGGACCTTTTGGGAGATGCCGAGCTTGGCCCGGCAATCGCGGCGCGGGTGGCGAAAGACAATGCCGTTCTGGGTTGCTTTATCTATGCCAATGCAGATCTTGATGCGAAACTTGCGCGGGTCTTTGCGCTGGCCGAACATCGTGGCCTGTTGCTTGACTTCCACGTGGATTAGGGGCTGGACCCCGGCTTGAGCGGCTTTGACAGCATCGTCGCGCTGACTGCGCGGCACGGTATGGCCGGAAGGGTGCTGTGCGGTCATGCCTGTGCGCTGTCGACCCGCCCCGAGGCAGAGGTGGCCCGCCTTCTCGACGCAGCCGCTGCAGCAGGCCTTGCGCTGACGGTCATGCCCACCACCAACCTTTATCTGCAGGACATGGCACCGGGGCGCAGCCCCCGGCAGCGCGGGCTGGCCCCGATGCAGGAATTGCGTGCGGCCGGCGTGCCGGTGCTATTGGGGGCCGACAATGTCGCCGATCCCTTCTATCCGCACGGCAGTTATGACCAGATCGAGGTGCTGAGGCTGGCCTGCCTTGCGGCACATCTGAACCCGGCTGACTGGCTGGAGGCCATTACCTCCGCACCGGCCCGCGCCATGGGTCTTTCCGTGCCCGTTCTGGACGTAGGCCAGCCTGCCGATTTCATCCTGATCGAAGGGACAGATTGGGACGCGGCACTGCGCTCGCCCCGCGCCCCGCGCCAGATCATCCGCTCTGGCATTGACCAAAACCTAGGAAGGGTAGCCGTATGACAGTTTCTGCAGAAAAACTTGCCCTGTTTCGCGCCGCGATCGGGGATATTCCCTGCCATGACGACCCGAAGCTGCTGGATGCGAAATCCAAGGACTACTACTGGTATTCGCCCATCCTGAAGGCCCAGCTTGATAACCATGTCGGCCAATTGATTGTCCTGCCGCGCAACGAAGCCGAGGTGATTGCCGTCGCCGCCGCCGTGGCCAAGTTGCGCATCCCGCTGACCCTGCGCGGCGGCGGCACTGGCAACTATGGCCAATGCGTGCCGATGGAAGGTGGGGTGATCCTCGAGACCACCAAGCTGGACCGCATTCTGGAGATCAGCCCGGGCCGCGTCATCTGCGAAGCGGGCGCGCGGGTCGAGCGTGTGGAAAAGGCCGTGGCTGAAACCGGGCAGATGCTGTCGATGTTCCCGTCAACCAAGCGGCTCGCCACCATTGGCGGGTTTGTCGCGGGCGGCTCGGGAGGGATCGGCAGTTTGCGCAATGGAATGCTCCGTGACGGCACGAATATCACGTACATCCGCATTGTGACCGTCGAAGAAGAGCCGAAGATCATCGAGTTGCACCGGCGCGATATCCTGAAAGTGCAGCACGCCTACGGCACCAACGGCATCATCACCGCGATGGATTACGCTCTGACGCCTGCAACCGACTGGCTGCACACGATTGCCTTGTTCGATGGCTATGACCGGGCGCTGGATTTTGCCGTAGAGGCGCAGGCAGAGGGCGTCGATGCCTATCTGATGACCGTGGTCGAACGGCGATTTGCCCGGTTCTACAAGCGGTTGGCTGCACATTTCCCGCAGGACCGTGACGCGGTGTTTTCCATGGTGGCCCCCGGAGAGGCCAAGGCTTTTACCGCTCGGGTCGCGGCGCATGGCGGGCAGATCAGCCTGTCGAAATCTCTGCATGACATGGAGGCGGCCAATCTGCCTCCGGCCTGGGAGTGCGGCTGGAACCACACCACGCTGCAGGCGCTGAAGCATGAGCCCGGGATCTGGACCTACCTGCAAGTAGCCTACCCGCGCCCCTTCGATCCGGCGCTCGTGCTGCGCCAGCAACAGCGTTACGGAGAGGAAGTCTACTTTCATCACGAAATGGCGCGGATAGACGGCAACATCCAGATTGTTGCCCTGCCGATTCTGCGGTGGAGCAGTCGCGAGCGCACCTACGAGATCATCCGCGAGATGGAAAGCCTCGACGGCTGCACGATCTTTGATCCCCATGTCATCACCATCGAGGATGGCGGGATGAAGGAAATCGACAGCACACAGATCAATTTCAAGAAACAGGCTGATCCCCATGGCCTGATGAACCCGGGGAAAACCCGGGGCTGGACGCCCGAGATGGCAAAGATCTGACACGACACCGGAGGCAGAAATGAAGACATCCGTTCTATGGACTGCAACCGTCCCGTCCACGAAAGCCAGGGCGGCCTTGGGCTGCCCGGGGCCGGCATCCGTGCCGTCGAGATGAGCATGGCGCGGTCGGTAGAATCAAGCTGGCGAATAATGTCTTCGCCGCAGAGCGGCCGGAAGGTACTCGTTCAGACAAGGAGCGGGCCATGCGCCTTCTGGTAATCTTCGCGCATCCAAGTCGCGAAAGCTACGGTGCGACCCTCTATGATCTGGCCTGCCGCACCCTGCTTGCGTCAGGCCACGACCTGCGCTGCCATGATCTTTACCGGGAGGGGTTTGATCCGGTTCTGTCGACTGAAGAGTGGCAGAACTATCTGACCCGCACCGATACGATCATCGCCAAGCACCCTGACCACGTCGCCGACCTGCAATGGGCCGAGGGTCTGGTGGTGATCTATCCGACCTGGTATTATGGGGCCCCGGCCATCCTGAAAGGCTGGCTGGAACGGGTCTGGCTGCCGGGCATCACGTTCGAAGTGTCCGACGGCAGGGAACGCCGGCCAAAGCCCAAGCTGCAGAATATCAGGCTCTTTGTCGGCATCACCACTTCGGGAAGCCCGTGGTGGTGGATCCGGCTGATCCGTGATCCGGGCCGAAGCCTGTGGACGCGCGGGCTGCGACCCTTGTTCAACATGCGCTGCAAGCTAGTCTGGCAGCAGCTTTACAACATGAACCACACGACGGATGCAGACCGCGCCGGGTTTCTGGCAAAGGTGGAACGCAGGCTCAAGACTCTGTAGGATAGTTGCATGACCGATATCGCCAAACCGCTCGCCCGTTACTCGGCCTGGCATCGAAGGGGGGATTTCATTTTCCTGTCCGGAATCATTGCCGTTAATACTGAGGCGGGCAAGATCATCCGCGGCTTTGCCGACCTGCCCCCCGGCATCGGCCCGACAATCGGCCAGACCGGCGAGTTTTCTGTCGATGCCAAGGATGGCCCGATCCTGGCGCAAAGCTGGTTCGTCTTTGATCGCTTGCGCGCCACGATGGCCGAAGCGGGCGGGACGATGGAAGACGTGTTCAAGCTGGTGCAGTATTTCCGCAACCTAGCCGATTTCCCCCGCTACAACACGGTGCGCCGGATGTTCTTTCCCGGCACACCGCCGGTTTCGACCGTGGTAGAAGTATCGGCGATGATGCCATCGGACGAGATCCTCATCGAGGTTGAGGCGACGGCCTGCCTGCCGGTCTTGCGCTGACGCGGGCCGACCTCGCCAGAGCGGGCCGACTACATGCCAGACCAACTCAGCGGCGGCCAGCAGCAGCGCGTCGCCATCATCCGCTGCATTGCGATGGAGCCGGAGGTTCTGCTGTTGGACGAGGTTACCTCGGCCCTTGACCCCGAACTGGTGGGCGAGGTGCTGGAGATCCTGAAGGACCTCGCCTTGGGCGGCATGACAATGCTTCTGGCAACACATGAGATGCGCTTCGCCCGCGACGTGGCACCCAGCGTCGTCTTCCTGCATCAGGGCCAGTTGATCGAAAAGGGCCCGCCCGGCCAGATCTTCGAAGCCCCAAAAATGAAAGAAACCCGCAAGTTCCTGCGCCGCGCGCTGTCGGGGTGATTCCTCCAAACTGGATCCTTGGTTGCAAGATGCTGATGCGAGTGGGGTCTACGGGATGCGGCGGTTCGGACGCCGCCAGCCCATGAAACAGGGCTCGTGCTTCCAAAGGTAGTGCGACCGGGTCAGAACCCCGCGGTCCTTCACCCAGATGATCTGCTGATGGACGAAGGCCCCGGCCTTTTCCCAGCAGGCTTCCAGCATCGCCTGGCGGCGGGACGCGTGCCAGCAATACCAGGCGGCGTCCTCGGTGATGGCCTCCGCCACGGCGGCCGCGATGAAGCCATCGTAAAGCTCGGCCCCCTGTGAACTGTCGTCCCAGGTGGTGCCGTAGGACGCCGACCAGTCCTTGTTGCGGGTCGGATG
>CAMDHB010000009.1 GCA_945897655.1 Pseudorhodobacter antarcticus | reverse complement strand
GAGGGGCGGCCCCTGGCCCTGTCGGCGCTGAAACCGGATGAGGCGGGTGATGGGCTGATCCTGCGGATGTACGAACCCTCAGGCGGGCGCAGCCGGCCCAAGATCACGGTTGCCAGCGGCTGGGCCGTTGGGGGCCAGGTCAACCTGCTGGAGGAACCGCTGGAGGGCAGCGCCGCCGAATTTGGCCCGTTCCAGATCCGCAGCCTGCATCTGAAAAGGACTTGAAGGATGGAAGGCACCGCAATCCACGACCTTGAAACCCCCGCCGTCCTGATTGATCTGGACGTGGTCGAGGTGAATATTCAGCACGCACAGAGCCTGTTTGACGATCTTGGCATCGGCTTTCGCCCCCATATCAAGACGCACAAACTGCCCTTTCTGGCCGAATTGCAGATGAAGCAGGGCGCCATCGGCATCGCCGCCCAAAAGGTGTCCGAGGCTGAGGTTTTTGTGGCAGCCGGTTTCACCGACATCCTGCTGTGCTTCAACCTGCTGTCACCCGCCAAGATTGCCCGCGTGCGCACCATGACGGATCAGGCCCATATGACGGTCGTGGTGGACAATCTGGATGTGGTGCGCGCCCTGTCCGGTGGAATGGCCGGGGCGGCGGTTCCCCTGGATGTGCTGGTGGAATGCGACACCGGCATGGGCCGCTGCGGGGTGCAAAGCCCGGAAGACGCCGCCGATCTGGCTCTCGCCATCAGCGCCGCGCCGGGCCTGCGCTTTGCCGGGTTGATGACCGATCCGGCACCGGGGGCCGCGGCGCGGGTGCAAGCCTTTCTGGCGGCGGCACGCGATCTGTGTATCGCGGCGGTCGGGTCGTGTGATGTCATCTCAGGCGGTGGGACCCCGTCATTGATGGATGCGGGCCTGTCCCCGATCCTGACTGAGTACCGCGCCGGAACCTATATCTACAACGACCGCTCCTTGGTTGAACGAGGGGCCTGCACGCTGGCCGATTGCGCCCTGACCGTGCTGGCCACCGTGGTCAGCCGGCCAACGGCTACCCGCGCTATCCTAGATTCAGGGTCTAAATCCCTGACCTCGGATCTTTTGGGGTTGGATGGCTACGGCACCATTCTGGGCTATCTGCAGGCCCGGATCATGGGCCTGTCCGAAGAGCACGGCAATGTCGATCTGACCGACTGCATCCAGCGCCCTGTCGTGGGGCAAAAGGTGCAGATCGTGCCCAACCACGCCTGCCCGGTCAGCAATCTGGTGGACCGGGTCGTGTTTCACCGCAGCGGCGTGGTTCTGCGCGAGGCCGATGTCGCGGCGCGCGGTTGTGTGACCTGAAGGGGCCCCAAATGCTGCTCTATGCCACCGAAGCCTCGGCCCGCCACATCACGCCCGTTGGGCACCCCGAACGGGTTGACCGCATTGCTGCTGTGGAACGTGGGCTGGCCCAAATCCCCGCCACCCGCCGCGAAAGCCCGCTGGCGGAGGAGGCGGATATCCTGCGCTGCCACCCCGCCCGCTATCTGGCGCGGATCAGGGCGGCTGAACCTGCCTCGGGCACCGCGCAACTGGACCCCGACACCTGGATGTCGCCCGGCAGTTA
Source organism: Pseudorhodobacter antarcticus (assembly GCA_945897655.1). Taxonomy (GTDB): domain Bacteria; phylum Pseudomonadota; class Alphaproteobacteria; order Rhodobacterales; family Rhodobacteraceae; genus Stagnihabitans. The sequence continues at coordinate 23,022 of CAMDHB010000009.1, read as the reverse complement.
TGAGGCTGCCTCACGCGCCGTGGGCGGCGCCTGCGCCGCCGTGGATGCTGTTCTGGACGGTGACGACACCACGGCCTTTGTCATCGCAAGGCCCCCTGGCCACCATGCAGAAACCGAAACGCCCATGGGGTTTTGCCTGTTCGGAACCGTGGCGATTGCGGCAAAAAAGGCTCTGACACGGCTGGAAAGGGTCGCCGTCATTGATTTCGACGTTCACCACGGCAATGGGACGCAAGACCTTCTGTGGTCCGAACCACGCGCCCTGTTCGTCACCTCGCAGCAAATGCCGCTGTGGCCCGGCACGGGGGATGCGTCGGAACGCGGCGCACACGGTCAGATCCTGAACCTGCCACTTCCGCCCGGTTCCAACGGGAGCCATATGCGCGCTGCGTATGAGGCGCAGGTTTTCCCCACCATTGACGCCTTCGCCCCCGAACTGATCCTGATCTCTGCCGGCTTTGACGCCCATGCCGATGACCCCTTGGCCAACCTGAACTGGCAGGCCGCCGACTATGCCTGGCTGACCCGCCACCTGTGTGATCTGGCCGCCAAACACGCCAAGGGCCGGGTGGTATCCTGCCTTGAGGGCGGCTATGATCTGTCCGCGCTGACCGCATCCGTGGCAGCCCATGTGACCGTATTGCAGGAGCGTTCCAATGGCTGACAAACCCGTGGCCGACATGAGTTTTGAAGAGGCGATGCAGGCGCTGGAGGCCGTCGTCAGCCAGCTTGAAAAAGGCGATGTAGCACTCGAGGCGTCGATTGCCCTTTATGAACGCGGGGCCGCGCTGAAGAAGCACTGCGCCGACAAGCTGAAGGATGCCGAGGAGAAGGTTGAACTTATTCGCGCGGCAGAGGGTCGTGCCATCGGCACCACGCCTGTGGAGGGGATGTGAACTTTCCTGATCTTCTGGCGGCCGATGCCCGTCTGATTCAGACCCGGCTGGATCAGGCCCTTGCCCCCCTTGCCGATGAACCCGTGATCCACGCTATGCGCTATGCCGTCCAAGGCGGCAAACGCCTGCGCGGCTTTCTGGTGCTGGAATCCGCCCGGATGCTGGGCATTGCCCCCGCACAATCCATCAGTGCCGCCGCGGCGGTCGAGGCGTTGCATGCCTATTCCCTGATCCACGACGACCTGCCCGCGATGGACAATGACGATCTGCGCCGCGGCCTGCCGACCGTTCACCGCAAATGGGACGAGGCCACGGCCATCCTTGCGGGCGACGCCCTGCAAACCCTTGCCTTCGATCTGCTGTGCGACCCCGCCTTGGGCGATGCCCAGACCCGCATTACGCTGGTACAGAGCCTTTCCCAAGCCTCAGGCGCCGAAGGCATGGTGCTGGGGCAGGCGCTGGATATGGCGGCTGAAACCATCCCCAACCTGACCCTGCCCGACATCACCCGCCTGCAGGCTGGCAAGACCGGCGCCCTGATCTGCTTTGCCGCCGAGGCCGGGGCCATCCTTGCGGGCCAAGACCGCGCCCCCCTGCGCGCCTATGCCACAGCCCTTGGCCTTGCCTTTCAAATCGCCGACGACATCCTTGATGTGACCGGCGACGCCACCAAGGCGGGCAAACGTCTGGGCAAGGATGCGGCGGCAGGCAAGGCGACCTTCGTCTCGCTGCTGGGGCTGGAAGCCGCCCGCACCCGCGCCCAAGACCTCGTCCATCAGGCCGAGGCGGCACTGTCACCCTATTCCGCCGCCCAGAACCTGATTGACGCGGCCCGCTTTGTTGTGACCCGCGAAAGCTGATACACCTCTCCTCGTGGCCCCGACCAAGGGCCCGACCGCGCCATAAAGAGTACCGCCATGTCCGACCGCCCCCTGACCCCGATGCTTGACCGCGTTCACCTGCCCGCTGACCTGAAAGCGCTGACCGACCGCGAGTTGCGCCAACTGGCCGATGAGTTGCGGGCCGAGACGATCAGCGCCGTGTCCATCACCGGGGGCCACCTTGGGGCAGGTCTGGGTGTGGTCGAACTGACCGTCGCCCTGCATGCGATCTTTGACGCCCCGCGTGACAAGATCATCTGGGATGTCGGCCACCAGTGCTATCCCCATAAAATCCTGACAGGCCGCCGCGACCGTATCCGCACACTCCGCACCGAAGGCGGCCTCAGCGGTTTCACCAAGCGCAGCGAGTCGCCCTATGATCCCTTCGGCGCGGCGCATTCTTCCACCTCGATCTCTGCCGCGCTGGGCTTTGTCGTCGCCGCTGACCTCGGCGGTGATCCGGGCGATGCTGTGGCCGTGATCGGGGATGGGGCCATGTCCGCGGGCATGGCGTTTGAGGCGATGAATAACGCAGGCCACCTTAAACAGAGACTTTTTGTGGTGCTGAACGACAACGAAATGTCCATCGCACCTCCGGTCGGGGCGCTGTCGGCCTATCTGTCGCGCATGTATGCCGGTGCGCCGTTTCAGGAGTTGAAACACGCCGCCAAGGGCATGGTCTCCCTCCTTCCCGAACCCTTTCAGGAAGGTGCCCGCCGCGCCAAGGAGATGCTGAAAGGCATGACTGTTGGTGGCACCCTGTTCGAAGAACTGGGCTTCTCCTACGTCGGCCCGATCGACGGCCACGATCTGGAGCAGCTTTTGCCCGTCCTGCGCACCGTCCATGACCGTGCCACTGGCCCCATGCTGATCCACGTCCTGACCAAGAAGGGCAAAGGCTATGCCCCGGCCGAAAACGCCCGTGACAAGGGCCATGCCACGGGCAAGTTCGATGTCCTGACCGGCGTGCAGGCTAAGGCCGCCTCCAACGCGCCGAGCTATACCAAAGTCTTTGCACAGAGCCTGATCGCCGAGGCCGAACGTGACGACAAGATCGTCGCCATTACCGCCGCCATGCCCGATGGCACCGGGCTGGACCTGTTTGCCGCCCGCTTCCCCCGCCGCCTGTTTGATGTGGGCATCGCCGAACAACACGCCGTCACCTTTGCGGCCGGTCTGGCGGCTGGCGGTATGAAACCCTTCTGCGCCCTCTACTCGACCTTCCTGCAACGCGGCTATGACCAGATCGTCCACGATGTCGCGATCCAACGCCTGCCCGTCCGCTTTGCCATCGACCGCGCTGGTCTTGTGGGCGCCGATGGGGCAACCCATGCCGGGGCCTTTGACGTGGCCTTCCTCGCCAACCTGCCCGGCATGGTCGTCATGGCCGCCGCGGATGAGGCTGAACTTGTCCACATGGTCGCCACCGCCGCCGCCCATAACTCCGGCCCCATCGCCTTCCGCTATCCCAGGGGCGAGGGCACCGGGGTCGAAATGCCCGCCCGTGGCGTCCCTCTGGAAATCGGCCGTGGCCGCATCATCACGCAAGGCACCCGCGTCGCCCTCCTCTCCTTCGGCACCCGCCTCAGCGAAGTGCAAAAGGCCGCCGAATCCCTGACCGCAAAAGGCCTGACCCCCACCATCGCCGACGCCCGCTTTGCCAAACCCCTCGACCGCGACCTGATCCTGTCCCTCGCCCGCACACACGAGGCGCTGATTACCGTCGAAGAAGGCTCTATCGGCGGTTTCGGCTCTCATGTCGCCCAACTTCTGGCCGAGGAAGGCATCTTCGACACCGGCCTGAAATACCGCAGCATGGTCCTGCCCGACATCTTCATAGACCAAGCCTCCCCCGAGGCGATGTACCGCGTGGCCGGCATGGACGCAGCGCAGATCGAGGCGAAGGTGCTTCAGACGCTGGGCGTGGCGGTGGTGGGGAAGCGGGCGTAAGTCAGGAGAAAGAAATTGGCTCACTTTGAGATTCAGCAAGATCAAGATGGAAAAATCTGTGAAATCATTAGAGACGGCAAGAAGGTTGCTGCCCCATTCAAACTCGAACAGCCCGACTCGATCGTCAAGATATATTTCGATATTGCGTCATCCAGCTTGCTCCAATTGGAGACTGTAGAGCAGCATGAGAAAAGGCGTGCATTTGGTTTGCAGTCTTTCTTAATGAGTTTGACCGGACTGGAAGCCTTCGCGAACACTTACTTCCAAATGCGCGGCGATGAGCTTTCCAACCCAAGTATAAAGGAGCTCATTAACAAAGAATCAGGAAAGATGACCGAGAGGCTGAAGACTCTCATCAAAGCTGTTGGCGACGGCCCATTGGTTGATCAACAGGATCTCATTGCTTCAATTGGACAATTGGCAGCTGCTAGAAATGGACTTGTGCATCCCAAGTGGGCTCAGTCTACTATTGAATTTGGGAGTCAAGGCCCCTTCATATCTGGGCTTGTCGAGAACCCCCACATACCTTTCGAAAGTCCAGTTTACTGCCGTCGAGCACTACTAACATGTCTGCTTTTTGTCGCTCGCGTTGCCGAGGTACGAAAAGTGCAACAAATGGAGGCGTTCATTTTCAGATGGACCGGAATTTCTAATATCTCGCTACCTGGCTTGCTCTCGGAACTGAAGAAACTCAGAAAGTAGCGCATTTACCATTTCTCCAATAAACTCCAACGGCAGACGGCCCCCCTTCTTACCCGATATCCGCCACCAGTGCCGCCGCCGCGTCAACCGCCGCTGCCTGATGCGGTTGCAACTCCATCTGTCCGAACCCCTTCATATGGTCCAGAAACGGGTCCACCACGCCGGTGGAAACCCCGGAAAGCGTCTCTAACACGGCCAAACCGCAATAGGGCACGTATTGCGCGGAATAGCCGCCTTCGTGTGTCATCATGATCCGGCCACCGCACAGGGCATCCGCCGCCTGCATCACCAGTGCGGTCATCCGGGCAAAGCCGTCTGAGGTGACCATCATGCGGCCCAGCGGATCGGCGGCGGAGGCGTCAAAGCCGCAGGCGACCACGATCAGATCGGGTTTGAAGCGGTGCAGGGCGGGCAGGACGACGCGTTGCACGGCGTCCAGATAGGCGCCGTCACCAGACCCGGGCGGCAGGGGTATGTTCAGGTTATAGCCGAACCCAGCCCCCTCCCCACGCTCGGCCAGGGTGCCCGAATTGGCGGGGTACAGCCGGTCGGCGTGCAGGGAAATCGTCAGGGTCTGGGGATCGTCATAGAAGGCGGCTTGCGTGCCGTTGCCGTGGTGCACGTCCCAGTCCACCACTGCGACCCGGCCCAAGCCATGCACAGCGCGCCCATGATGGATGGCGACCACGGCATTGGCGAACAGGCAAAACCCCATCCCCAGATCGGCCACTGCATGGTGGCCCGGTGGGCGGATGAGGGCATAGGCATTGCTGACTTGGCCGCTTAGCACCGCTTCCAGCGCAACGATCGCGCCCCCTGCGGCCAGCTTGGCGATTTCAAAGCTGCCGGTGCCAAAGGGCGTCATCTCGCTGGCGTCGCCGCCACCGCTGTCGCTCATCTGACGAATGCGGTCGATATGGGCGCGGGTGTGAAAGCGGGCCAACTCGTCATCCGTGGCGGGCCGGGGTTTCAGCATCGCCAGATGGTCGGTCAGGCCAGATACCTCCAGCAGGTTCTTCATCCGCCGTTTGGTTTCAGGGTTTTCGGCATGTTCGCCCGGTTGAACGGTCAATCCGGCGGGCGCGAACAGCGGGTCATTCCCGGTGTTGTGCCATAGATAGAGTTCATGAAAGACAAATCCCGTCGTCATCCGGCCTTACCCCTTGTGTCCTGCCGCCCTTAACCCGCGGCTGCCAGCAGACCCGCCAAACCTTCGCGGTAGGTGGGGAACTGCAACCGCACGCCAAGTTCAGCCTTGATGCGATCATTCCGCACCCGCTTGTTTTCGGCATAGAAAGACCGCGCCATCGGCGTCATATCGGCATCCTCATAGGCCACCATCGGCGGTTCGGGCAGGCCAAGCAGGGTCGCGGCGAGGGACAGCACATCCTCGGGCGAGGCGGGGTCGTCGTCGCAGACGTTATAGACAGCGCCGGGATTTGGCCGTGTCAGAGACGCTTCCAGAACCGCCGCGATATCCTCGACATGAATACGGCTGAACACCTGCCCCGGTTTGAAGATGCGGCGGGCGGTCCCGTCACGCACCTTTTCAAACGGCCCGCGCCCCGGACCGTAAATCCCGGCCAGCCGGAAGATGTGCAAGGGTACGCCCAGCGCCGCCCATTCCCCCTCGGCCCGGACCCGCGCCGCACCGCGGGAAGTGCTGGGGGTCAGGGCCGTGCCCTCATCCACCCAATCGCCATTGTGATGGCCGTAAACGGCTGTGGTGGACAGATAGCCCACCCAGCGCAGCCCCGCCGCCGCGATCTGCGGCCCCAAGGCCCGCACCACCGGATCGCCCCCCGCATCCGGCGCGACCGAGGTCAGAAGATGGGTGGCCTGCGCCAGCGCGTCTGATATGTCGCCCGGCCAGATCAAGGGTTCCACCCCCTGCGCGGCAAGGGCAGCGGCCTTTTCGGCAGTGCGTGTGGTGCCAATGACGCGCCAGCCCTGCGGGATCAACCGCCTGGACAGGGCTTGCGCCGAATAACCGTGACCGATGGACAAAAGCGTGTTCATGTCCCCACTATCCCTGCAGCCCGCCCCAACCGCAAGCTGATCATGACCGACCTTAATGCCGCACTTGCCCTGACTGGACCGGATGCCACGCTGGCGCTGTACCGCGACTGGGCCACGACCTATGACGGCGGCTTTGCCACCGACATGCAATACAATCTGCCCGCCCATGTGGCCGCCGCCTTTGTGGCCGGCGGGGGGCAGGGGCCGGTTCTGGATGTGGGCGCAGGCACGGGGTTGCTGGCCGGGTCCCTGCGGCAGATGGGATTTCAGGGCCAGATCGACGCCTTGGATTTCTCGCAGGAGATGCTGGATGTCGCGGCGAAGAAGCGGCTTTATGCTGGGCTGTTCCGCGCCGATGTGACCCAAGCGCTGAACCTGCCCCGGCTTTACAATGGCATCACCTCCTCGGGCACCTTTACCGCAGGTCATGTGGGACCCGTGGCCTTTGGCCCCATGCTGGATGTGGCGCTGCCCGGTGCGCTGTTTGCCCTGTCGATCAACCAGCGCGTCTGGACCGGGCAAGCCTTTGACACCGCCTTGGCCGATCTGGCCGCCGCCAACCGCATCCGCGACTTGCAATTGATTGACGTGCAGATCTATGGCGATGCCGCCCGCGCCCTGGACCCGACCCATGCCGATGATCGCGCCTATGTGGCGTTATTCCGGGCGGTTTGAAACAGCTTCATCAAGACGTCACTTGCCACAGCCATTGGTTCGGCCTTACATGGCCGATCAAAATTGCAAAGATGACAATATGCCCGATGACACACACCTGATCCTGACGCCCGATGCGCAAGATAACCAAAGCTTCACCAATGCCGCCGAGGCGGTGGCCTATCTGGAAGCCCTGTATGATCAGGCGACCAGCTTTCTGATCAAGCATTTCTCGGGCACCGTGACCGATGGCAAGCCGGAAACGCGGATCCGTGCCTTTTACCCCGAAATCCGCCTGACCGTGACCAGCCATGACAAGATCGACAGCCGACTGTCCTTTGGACATGTCGCGCGCCCCGGCACATATTCCACCACGATTACCCGCCCGGACCTGTTTCGCAATTATCTGAAACAGCAAATCGGACTGCTGATGGAGAACCACAATGTCGCCGTGCAGATCGGCATCTCTGACACGCCGATCCCGGTGCATTTTGCGGTTGCGGGCAAGCCGGAACTGAATGTCCCGCAGGAAGGGTCGCTGGACTTTTCCCTGCGTGATGTGTTCGATGTGCCCGATCTGGCCACCACCAATGACGACATCGTCAACGGTACGCGCACCTTCAACCCCGACGGCTCGCGCCCCCTTGCCCCGTTCAGCGCCCAGCGGGTCGATTACAGCCTGTCGCGGCTGTCGCATTACACTGCCACCGACGCCAGCCACTTTCAGAACTATGTCCTGTTCACCAACTATCAGTTCTATGTGGATGAGTTTGAGGCGATTGCCCGGGCCGCATTGGCCGACCCCGCCTTGGGCTATACCGAGTTTGTGACGGGCGGCAACGCCTCCATCGCCCGGCCTGATGAGGAAATCCGCGCCTCGGGCAAGATGCCTCAGATGCCGACCTATCATCTGAAGCGGGCGAATGGGGATGGGATTACGCTGGTCAATATCGGCGTCGGCCCGTCGAATGCCAAAACCGCCACCGACCACATCGCCGTCCTGCGCCCCCATGCCTGGCTGATGCTGGGCCACTGTGCGGGTCTGCGCAATAGCCAGTCCTTGGGCGACTTCTGCCTGGCGCACGCCTACCTGCGTGAGGATCACGTTCTGGACGACGACCTGCCGATCTGGGTCCCCATCCCGGCCCTGGCCGAGATCCAGATCGCCCTGGAACAGGCCGTGGCCGAGGTGACCCAACTGGACGGCTACGAACTGAAGCGCATCATGCGCACCGGCACCGTCGCCACCATCGACAACCGCAACTGGGAGCTGCGCGACCAGTCCGGCCCGGTGCGCCGTCTGTCACAATCCCGTGCCATCGCGCTGGATATGGAGTCGGCCACCATCGCGGCCAACGGGTTCCGCTTTCGCGTGCCCTACGGCACGTTGCTGTGCGTTTCCGACAAACCTCTGCATGGTGAGTTGAAACTGCCTGGCATGGCAACCCAGTTCTACAAGACCCAAGTCAGCCGCCACCTGCAAATCGGCGTGCGTGCGATGGAGCGGCTGCGTGACACGCCGCTCAGCCAAATTCACTCGCGAAAGCTGCGCAGTTTCGAAGAAACCGCCTTCCTGTGATTGCAGGTTTTCGAGGAAGCATGGCGAAAAACACTTGCTTTGTTCAACAAAAGCAGGTGTAGCGGGCGACGCTGGCCATATGAGGCCCCAATGATTTCCGCAAGCCATGCGGATCCAAACAAAGGGACAAAAGATGTCGAAACCAATGACCAAGACCCAGCTTGTCGCTGCTCTGGCCGATGCCATGGGCTCTGACAAGAAAACAGCCAGCGCCGCACTGGATGCCATTGCATCGGTCGTCACGCGTGAAGTGGCTGCCGGTGGCACGGTCACGCTGCCGGGTCTGGGCAAGGTCGCCTGCCGCGCCCGCCCCGAGCGTATGGTCCGCAACCCCGCCACGGGCGAGACGGTGTCCAAAGCCGCTGACAAGCAGGTCAAGTTCGCGATTGCCAAGTCACTGAAAGACAGCGTCAACGCCTGACGCTTGATTTTTGGTGCAGGTCTTGCAAGGGTCGCCGTCGTGGCGGCCCTTTTTCATGCGAGGATTGTGATGGCGCGTATTACCGGCATCGGTGGTTTGTTCTTTCGCGCCCGCGACCCCAAGGCCCTGTCAGACTGGTACGACCGGCACCTTCTGAAGCGCGCCGATCCGTTCAACTGGCAGCAGGACGCCGGTCCCACCGTCTTTGCCCCGTTCAACGCCGACAGCACCTATTTCGCGGCGGATCGGCAGTACATGTTGAACCTGCGGGTCGAAGGGCTGGATGACCTGATCGCCGAGCTTTCCGCCGCAGGCATTGCGGTTGAAACCCGCGCCGAATGGGATGGCGACTACGGCAAATTCGCCCGCATCCACGACCCCGAGGGCAACCCGATCGAGTTGTGGCAGCCGCCCCCGGCCTGACGTCAACTGCCTTCGGCCACCCCGATCAGGAACAGCACGGCATAATCCTTCTTGGCGCAGGATTGCACCGGCGGCATCCGGTCCCCCGGTGTCAGGGGAAAGCCTGCCGTCGGAGTGTTGGACGGCGAACAGTCAGCCCCCGCCTCGATCGGCCGATACCGTGCCGCCCGGCAGCCCAGATGCGTCACATCCAGCAGCGTCGCCCCATCCGCCAGCGCCCAGGATTGCGCGCCATTGGCATCAGGCTCCCCGATCGTCAGAACCGAGGTGACCTGCCGCCCGCCTGTGACCAGATACTGCCCCGGCGCCAGCGGAAACTGCGGCGCCTCCATGATCAGGCCATGCTCCTCCAGCCACCAGTCCTGCGGGTCATAAGACCAGCCAGCCGGGGCCACACCTGTCACAGCCAGCGCCGGAAACACGCTCAGCCACACGCCGCGCGGGCCGGGGTCTACGGGCCAATGGCCCCAGGTTTCGGCATTGGTGCCGGATGTGGCACCCTCATCCCCCAGAGCGGCGATATACTGCAGCGGCACTTCGCGGTACTTCACCTCGGCCTGTGCCATTGGGGCCAGTGCCGCGGCTGCGGCCAATCCGGCGATCCATCCCAAAACCTTGAACATCATTGCCTCCCCTCCGCCCAGACCGCCGGTCAAATCGCCTCGACCGCGCCGCCCGATTCTTTCCAATCCTTGAAGCCGCCCAGGTTGAAAACCTGAGTGTAGCCCATATCGAGCAACAGCTTGCCCGCCAGAGCCGCCCGCCCGCCTGCCGCGCAGTGCAAAACCACCGGCCGGTCTGGCTGCAACCGTGCGTCATGGCTGGCCGAAGCAGGGTCCGCACGGAATTCCAGCAACCCGCGTGGGCAATGCACCGAGCCTACGGCGCGGCCCATCTCTTGCAACTCGGTGCCGTCGCGGATGTCCAGCAGCACGGCCCCGGCTGCAACCTTGGCCTGCGCCTCGGCACCGCTGATCCGTGGCACAGCCGCATTCGCGGCGTCCAGCATCGTCTTCAATGTCAAAACCATCGTATCCCCCCTGTTCAGTTGAACCGCATATAGGCGAAGGCCCGCCCATCCGGCGACCAGCATGGCACGTTGATCGAGCCCTGCCCACCCGTCATCTCGACCACCCGCCGCCGATTGCCGCCGTCCGGGTCCATCAGACACAGCGTCACCTGCAGATCGCGGGGGTGCCCCTCCGTTCCGGGCGGATAGGCCAGATACAGCACATGCCGACCACAGGGCGATGGATGGGGAAACCAGTTCACATGATCATCGGCGAAAAGCTGTCTTTGGCCCGACCCATCTGCCCTCATCACCCAGATCTGGGCATGACCGCCCCTGTCGCAGTTGTAGTAGACCTGCGTCCCATCGGCGGAATAGTCGGGGCCATCACTGTGCCCCTCGCCCCCGGTCAATTGCACTTCCACTCCACCCAGTGGCATGGCGCAGATGTCCACCACCCGGTTCGTTCCCCTTGCCGCCGCATAGACCACCCCCTTGCCATCGGGCGACCAGCCATGAAACCAACTTGGCGGCCTTGGCGAAATCAAGCGTGGTTCGCCGCCAGCTGCGGGGATCAGGAATATCTCGGCCCCATTCTCGCGGTGGCTGGAAAACGCGATCCACGCCCCATCCGGGCTGAAGCCGTGATCATTGTTGCAGCGGGTCGCAAAGCCCGTTTCGACCGGCACCAGACGCGGGTTGTCCAGTGGCACCCGGTACAGCCGACCACCGCAGTTCACCAGAAACCCACCGCCACGCGGGTCCCAGTTCGGCGCCTCGATCAGCTCATCAGTCTGAAAAACCACCGAAGATGCCCCGGTGTCGACCGTGAAAACCTCCAGCGACGACCGCACGTCAGCCCTTGGCCTTGGGTGTCAACAGCTTGGCCGGGCGCATCGCCTCGGCCGCCTTGAACAGCCCGAAGGTCTGATTGACATAGTTCACCACCCCGCCGATCTGCTCCATGTACTTGGCCAGTTCTGGCGTGCGTTCCGCTTCCACCACCTGCACCGGGCGGTCAGGCCCCTCCGCCTCGAACTGGCAATAAAACAGCGGCTCACCGCGCCGCAGGACGATATCCTTTTCCGGCTCGTGCCATTCAAAGGCCCACATCAGCGGACGCGGCCACACATTCAGTGGAAACCGACCGCCGAAAATCGTACCAGGCAGCGGGTTCGGGCGGTAATGGGCAAAGGTGCCGATCTGGCTCAGGTAGACCAACTCATCCGCAATGAAACAATAGGGCAGCACCATCTGCACCGTGGGCCGGTCCGGGTACCGCCATTCGGTTTCGTTCACCAGGGTCAGCAACTCATTCAGCTTGTTGCCCCTGACGGGCGAGGCAACACCCGCTCGGTTGATCAGATGCGGCTTGCCCTTGTCATCGCGGCCAAAGCCGATGGCGATGTCAAACGGGCATTTCACCACGAAATACCGGCTTTCCATCTGGATGACGGCAGGGCAGCGGCTTGCGCTTTTGGCATGGGCCTTGTTCGTCTGACGAAAGATCAGCCGTTCGGGCGGGTCATACAAGACAGCACCCTTGTCAGAGGTCAGAAACCAGCCAACCGTCACCGGTCCAGATTTCGGGCCCTCGTCCGGCCGTTCAAAACTTACATTGATTTCCATCGCCTGGCCCCTTGGATACGGGTGCCAGAGTTGCGCCTTGGTGGCTGCGTGTCAATGCCGCACCATACCGCAGCCCCGCACCTGACCCAGCGGTCAGCGTCAGCTTGCGCGCCGGCGCAGCGCGCCAAAGCCCAGCAGCCCAACCAGGAAAAGGGGCATCGCACCGGGCAGCGGAACGGATGAAACGGTGATGGACAGATGTTCCACCTTCAACGACCCATACGCCTCGCCCCAGCTATAGCGGAACGATCCCTGATCAAGATTGACGGCGGCAGGATCCGCGTTTTCCTCGATACGGCCAAATGGGCTAAGAATGCCTGACCCGATGATTTCCTGTGGCGCTGTCAAATCAATGCCGATGGAACTGTTCAACGAGGTTTCGGTGACCGAAACATAACCTTCACCGTCGAAAATGCTCCCCGAAAGATGTTGAATGTAGTTCTGCGTGCCATCATCCACCGCCCGGATTTTGCTAAATCCAGCGAAGTCGAAGGAAACCAGGATGTTGTTGATGATGAATTGCACATTCGAGACGGGAGAGACCATGTAGTCAGGTTCGGTGTAGTTCTGACCACCGCCATGAATCTGTTCTTCTGTCGGGGTAGATGGGGTCCGACCGATCGTGGTGTCGTAGTAAAAAATCAGGGTGAAGGCCTTGCCATCCAGCGTGGAGCTCGGCCCGTAACCGAAGATATCGCTCAGATCAAAGCCCTGACCAACCGTCCCGGTATAGGTTGCCGTGACCGTTGCAGCACTCGCGGCGGCCCCGCTCACTGTGATTGCGCCGGCCAACAAAAGACTTTGTGTGAAATGATACATGACTTCTCCAATTCGGTAACTGAGTTACCTCCGGCGAAGGGCGTTATGCGACGGAAGTTGAGTTCAAATACAACCGCAAGAGGTTAACAAATCGTTAACAGAGGAATGCTTTTAAGTCAGAATTAACAGTTAATGGCTGCCGCAACCCCAATTGGGCCAGGGATCGCGGCTGCCGTGGTCTGAAACGACGGGCACCCCGTCTGGTGTCAGCCCACCGTGGCCCGGGTGATCGCCACACCGGCCCAGGCCGAGAATGCCGTCAGAACGGTGCCCCAGACAAAATCGGTGATGACCATCTGCACATGCCAGTCGCGCATGATGGCGTAGCTGGTGAATTCATAGGTGCCGTAGGCCATCGCCCCGATGACCGCCGCAGATATCACCACGGGCGCCCCCGACTTCAGCGCGGGCCAGGACACGAGGTAAAGCAACCCCGCCACATAGGCCCCGTAAAACAGCAGCGCAGGCACGCCGCGGATGGGATCGGCCATCAGCGGCCCGATGTGGCGGGTGAACAGCGGCTTCATGACCAGCGTCAACATGATCCCGTCCAGGATCAGGAAAATCGCTGCCGTCGAAAGGTAGAGGACGCCAAGTTGCATGAAATATCTCCTTTGCAACATACCTAGCGCCGCCTGTGGAAATTGCCAGCGCCCCGGTTTGCCTTCAGGGTGTGGTCTTGACGCTTCTGTCCTCAATTGCCCTTTTCGGAAAGCCGGGTTTAGATGGCGTCGGGGGAAGATCATGAAAACAGCCGCCATCCTGTCAGCGCAGCGCGCAGACCTTGTCGACCGTCCAGACCCCGTTCCACAGGGCGACTGGGTGGTGGTCAAGGTTCATGCCGCCCCCATGTGCACCGAATACAAACGCTTTGTCTCGGGCGAGCCTACCGACAGTCTGGGCCATGAGGCGGCGGGCGAGGTGGTGGCGGTGGCCCAACCCGGGCGATTGCGGGTCGGTGACCGTGTGGTGGTCATGCCGCTGTATGGTTGCGGCTGCTGCAATCTGTGCGTTTCGGGCGATTATATCCACTGTCAGGATGTGCTGCAGGGCCAGGCCTTTGCCCCCGGCGGGCCGGGACATGCGACCTATGCGCAGTATATCACCAAACCCGACTGGCTTTTGCCGCGCATCCCCGATGGCGTCAGTTATGACCGCGCCTCATTGGCCTGCTGCGGGCTTGGCGCATCGTTTGGCGCGATGCAAATGATGAACGTGGGGGCCTTTACCACAATCCTGATCACCGGCGCGGGGCCTGTGGGTCTGGGGGCCGTCGTCAACGCCCGCTTTCGCGGCGCCACGGCAATCGTGGTCGAATCAGCCCCCTACCGCGCCGACCTTGCCCGTCGGATGGGGGCCACCGTGCTGGACCCGACCGACGCCGCCACCCCCGATATCATCCGCCAGATGACCGGCGGCATAGGCGTCGATTGTGCAATCGACTGTTCCGGCACGGTTCAGGCCCAGCGCCTGTGCATCGACGCCACCCGCCGCAAGGGCCGCGTCGCCTTTGTGGGCGAATGTCAGGACCCGCTTGCGCTGACCATCAGCCCCGACATGATCCGCAAGGGGCTGACGCTGGTCGGCTCTTGGCACTACAACCTTGCCGACTTTGCCAAGCTGATGCAGGTCATCGAACGCTCGCCCCTGCTGGACCTGCTTGTCACACACCGCTTTGCGATGTCAGACATTCAGGCGGCGTTCGAATGTTCCGTCTCGCGGCAATCGGGCAAGATCATTCTGAACCCCTGGGCATGAGGGCACTATGTACAAGGCACTGAACTGCAACGCGATCGGGATCAAGGGGTTGACCCTGCCCGAAACCATCGCACTGGCCCGGTCCACCGGGTTCGCCGGGGTGGATTTTGACATCCGGCAGGCCCGCGCCCTGCCCGACGCCTTTGCCGGCACAGGCATCCGCCCCGCCCAATGGGGCCTGCCGGTGAACGGGCCGCAAAGCGAATGGTCGGTTGATCTGGAGGAGTTGGAGGCTTGTGCAAAACTGGCCGTCCAACTGGGCAGCCTGCGCTGCGCAACCTGGGTGCCGTCCTGGTCCGACAGCCGCGCTTTGGCCGAAAACACCGCCTTCCATATCGCCCAACTGACCCCGGTTGCCCGCGTTCTAGAAGGTCACGGCATAAGCTTGGGGTTGGAGTTTCTGGGCCCGGTGACCCTGTTCCAGAACCATGCCCACGCCTTCATCCATGAAATGGGCCCGATGATGGACATGGCACACCAGATTGGACCCAATGTCGGGCTGCTGATGGATGCCTGGCATCTGTTCACCTCGGGCGCGACCCTGGCCGATCTGGCCACCTTGCGGGCGCAGGACATCGTCCATGTCCACATCAACGACGCGCCGCCCGGCGTGCCCTTTGACAAGGTCATCGACACCGCCCGCCATCTGCCGCTGGAAACCGGTGTGCTGGACCTGCCCGGTTTCATGCGCGCACTGGCGGCGATGGGCTATGACGGCCCGGTCGTGACCGAACCCTTCAATGCCCCGCTGAACGCCTTGGCCTCCACCGACCCAACTGCCGCCGCGCTTCAGGTTTCGGCAGCGATGGACCGGCTTTGGGACCTTAGCGGGCTATAAGCTCCACAACCCCAACCACGGGGTTCCTTCCATAGGCCTTGGCGCAGGCCGGGCAGGTTGTGTAGTAAAACCACACTTGGCCCGGCTCGCTGCCCACCTCGCGCGCGGCAGATTGCATCAGGCTGTGCCAGTTGCGAACCTGGGAATAGGGGCCCTCGAACGTCTTGGTCAGAAAGTCACCTGACAGGGTGGTCATCTCCTCACCCGGCACATCCGCCGTCACGGCGAACAGGTGCTCTCCGCTAAAGGCGGACGGGTCACGCGACAGGACCAGCATCTGCGCCGGATCCTCGGCCCCCGCAGCAGCCACATGGCCCTGAACCCGGGTAAAGACCGACCCCATGTTCAGCGGAACATGCAACAGCGACCGCGTGGTTGCCCGCACGAATCGTTTTTCTTCAAAGTGCAACCGTTGCCCGTCCCATCCCGCCGGGTTGAAACGTGCGCAACAGCCTGTCGTGTTGACGGACCCGTCATAAAATGGGGTCTGATTGGTCTGCATCGCTGCCCCCTGTCAGACTTCGGTCTTGGGCGGCTCTGGCACCTCTGCGGGGGCATCGCGCTCGACCTCAATCTCAACCCGGGTCATCAAAGCCGCAATCACGCCCAGAATGGCCAGCCAGGGTGCGGTCAGAACAACCGCGCCGCCCACCAGTACACCCACCGTGACCGGCATTTCCAAGGCGAAATCGCTGTCTTTGGCATGCACCTTCAACTGACGCACATTGCCTTCCTTGATCAGCCGCTTGACCTGTTCAATCACCTGCGACCCGGCCACCTCGATTGTCTCGCTGAACCTGCGCGGCTTGGCTTCATTGTCCATGATGTCCTCCAATCGGCCCAGTGCCGATGGTTGCATTCTGGGCCACAGCAGCGCGCCTGACCTTGAGCGAAATCAACCGACACGCATTTCTTGGAAATGTACTGACTTGCATCAAGGCCAGGGCACCCCGGTCCGGCCACACTGCCCGGACATTTGCACAAGGAGCATGCCTCATGTCCGACCTGATCGTCGTGGCCTTCGATGACGAAGCGACCGCCTTTGAAATGCGGGCCGAACTGGCCCAGATGCAAAAGGACTATCTGCTGGAGATGGAGGATATCGTTGTCGTCACCCGCTCCGCCGATGACAAGGTGCAACTGCATCAGGCCGCCAACCTGACCGCGCTGGGTGCCGTCAGCGGTGGTTTTTGGGGGGCGTTCATTGGCCTGTTGTTCCTGAACCCCTTTCTTGGCGTCGTTCTGGGCGCGGGTGCGGGTGCGGTCTCAGGCGGCATGTCAGATATCGGCATTGATGATGATTTCATGCGCGGCCTTGGCGCATCGCTGAAGCCGGGCACCGCCGCCGTGTTTTTCCTGACCCGCAAGATCACCGCTGACAAGGTGATCGACCGGATGGCGCAGTTCCACGCCAAGGGCCATGTCCTGCAAACCTCATTGAATGAGAATATCGAGGCCAGCCTGCGTGCCGCCCTTGAACCCACAACCCCCGTGATCTGATCTTGACCAAACCTTGGCCCTCGGGTCATTGCTTGGTTCATGACAAAAAAGCCGAAACCCGTGCCACCCCCCAAACCCCGACCCCTGTGGCGCCGGGGTTTGGGGTGGCTTTGGCGCGGTATTCTTGGGGTTGCGGCCTTCTATCTGGTGCTGATCCTGCTCTTTTCCTTCCTCCCTCCACCCGGCAACATCTATCAATGGCAGGAAAGCTGGCGTCTGGGCGGCATTGAACGCGACTGGGTCAATATCGACGAGATCGCCCCCGAAATGGGCCGCTCCGCCGTCGCGGCCGAGGATGCCAATTTCTGCCTGCACTGGGGCTTTGACATGGAGGCGATTCGTGACGCCATTGACGGCGGCTCCGGGCGCGGCGCGTCAACGATCAGCCAGCAGGTGGTCAAGAATGTGTTCCTGTGGCACAACCGCTCCTGGGTGCGCAAGGCGATGGAGGCGGCCCTGACCCCGGTGATGGAACTGGTCTGGTCCAAACAGCGCATTCTGGAGATGTACCTGAATCAGGCCGAGTTTGCCGAAGGTGTTTTTGGCGTTCAGGCCGCCGCCCGGCACTACTGGGACATCGACGCCCGCGACCTGTCCGCCACCCAATCCGCACGCCTTGCCGCTGTTCTGCCCAACCCCAAGGAATACAACGCCGGCAAACCCGGCCCCTATGTGAAAAACCGCGCCCGGCAAATCATCTCCGGGGCCGAAACCATTCAGGCCGACGGCCGCGCCGCCTGTTTCGAGGTCAAGGACTAAAGCGGTTCAGGTTTGCATGGCATCGAAAATCGCTGCCTCTCACAGATGTTCGAACGCGTTTTTCGATATCTTGTTTCCATGAAAACCTGAACCGCTCTAAGCATCCCTGTTGAAATCCCCGCCGGTCCGTAGCATGGAAGTGGTGTCCGACCCCAAAGGCCTTCCCCAATGATCCGTCTCTATCATTTTCCGCTTTCCCCCTTTTGCCGCAAGGTCCGCCTGACTCTGGCCGAGAAGAAACTGGAAGTGGAACTGGTCGAGGAGCGGTATTGGGAAGCATCCCCTGACTTTCTGCGCCGCAATCCGGCGGGCAAGGTGCCGGTGCTGAAGATTGACAACCGGGTCCTGTCCGAAAGCCAGGCGATTTGCGAGTATCTGGACGAAATCTACCCCACCAACCCCCTGATGCCCCGCGACCCCGACACAAGGTACGAGGTGCGCCGCCTCTGCGCCTGGTTCGACGACAAGTTCCAGACCGAGGTGACGTCGAAGCTACTGTATGAGCGGGTCCACAAGAAACTGATGGGCCAAGGTTACCCGGATTCCAAGAACGTGAAATCCGGTGCGGGCCGGATCAAGCATCATATCGACTATCTGAATGCCCTGTTGGAACAACGCCGCTGGCTGGCCGGTGACATGATGACACTGGCCGATTTTGCCGCCGCCGCGCATCTGTCTTCGCTCGACTATATCTCGGACGTCGATTGGAACCGCTCAACCGCCGTCAAGGACTGGTACGCCAAGATCAAATCCCGCCCGTCCTTCCGCACCCTTCTGGCCGATCAGGTCCCCGGCTTCCCACCCCCCGCCCACTACGCCGATCTCGATTTCTGATCTAACCGCAGTCTGGCGGGCGCCCTAGCGTCCGCCACATCGCAACGGTGCCGTCTGCCGCCCGGTCGCACCAAGCGATCCGGGCAGCGCCTGACCTGCCCCTGGGCAGGCGCTTCTCGCCCGCCCCAGGTCAGGCGCCGCCCTTCGGCACAACATGATGACACAGTATTGCTGATACTCTCCACATGAGCGGGGCCAAAGGTCCCCCGGACCTTCGGCTATTCCAGCTCAAGCCTACCCGATCACACCACGCACACCGCCGGTTTGCCCACGGTCCAGCAGCAGATGATCCGCCAACACCAGCGCCATCATCGCTTCGCCCACCGGCACGGCGCGGATGCCCACGCAGGGGTCATGCCGCCCCTTGGTGATCAGATCCACCTCTTCGCCCCGCGCATTGATCGTCCGGCGCGGCGTCAGGATCGACGAGGTCGGCTTGACCGCAAACCGGCACACCACCGGCTGACCGCTGGAAATGCCCCCCAAAATCCCGCCTGCATGGTTCGTCAGAAACTCAACGCCCCCCGGCCCCATCCGCATCTCATCAGCATTCTCGACCCCGGTCAGGGCCGCAGCGGCCATCCCGTCGCCAATCTCAACCCCTTTGACCGCGTTGATCGACATCATCGCAGACGCCAGATCACTGTCCAGCTTGCCATACAACGGCGCGCCCAACCCGGCAGGAACCCCTTCGGCCACAACTTCAATCACCGCGCCCACCGAATTGCCCGACTTGCGCAGGCCGTCCAGATAGTCGGCCCAATCTGCCGCCGCCACGCTGTCGGGGCACCAGAACGGGTTCTGCGGCACCTGCCCCAGATCCAGTCGCGCCCGGTCAATCCCGTGCGGCCCCATCTGCACCATATAGCCGGTGATCCTGACCGTTGGCGCCAGCGCTGCCAGCACCGCCCGCGCCACGCCACCCGCCGCCACCCGTGCCGCGGTTTCCCGGGCCGAGGACCGCCCACCACCGCGGTAATCCCTGACCCCATACTTCTGGTGATAGGTGATATCGGCATGACCGGGGCGAAAGCTTTGCGCGATGTCGCCATAATCCTTGGACCGCTGGTCGGTATTCTCGATCATCAACTGAATGGGCGTGCCCGTGGTCAGCCCTTCGAACACACCCGACAGGATGCGCACCTCATCAGCCTCTTGCCGCTGGGTGGTGTACTTGTTCTGCCCGGGCTTGCGCCGGTCCAGCCAGGGCTGCAAATCCACCTCAGACAGGGCCAATCCGGGAGGACACCCGTCCACCGTGCAGCCAATGGCCGGGCCGTGGCTTTCGCCCCAGGTGGTGACACGGAACAGATGTCCAAAGGTATTCAGGCTCATACGAAGTCTCCCTTCCCGCCCCCATAGGCGAATTCGGGGCAGGGGTGAAGGCTATTTCATGGGCACCATCGCCACGATCCCCGCCTCGACCTTGTCGCCGCCGTCGTAGGTGATCCGGGTTTGCGTGCCAAACCGCAGGTCAGGGAAATAGGCATAGTGAAACACCGTCACCCGGTCGTCCGACGCCAACGCGACGTCCACCCCCATCACCCGGTAGGGGCAGCCCGATATTGTCACCTCCCGCAAATCCGCCGCCGTGACCCGCGCCTTGCCCCTGCGCCAATCTTCCCGCGATTTGTCGCGATTGGGGATGTAGTTGACCTTGTAATTGCTGGTCCAGTCCATCGTGATGCTCGGCTCCGGAGGGGCCTTGGCATAGGTGTATTCGGTGGTTGACCCAATGTTGTTGCGTGTCGATTCGCTCGGAAAAACGCCATAGGGTCCTTCGACATATTTGGCATAGACCCCGGTTGCGTTGGTCTGGTCCATGCGGATGTTGTTCCGCGCGCCCCGCCGCACCGTCCAGATCGACCCATCGGCATGGGTGACCGTTATGCCCTTTGTGATGCTTTTGAAAGTCACGCATTCCGCCCAGACCGGGCTGGCAAAAACAAGGGCGGCGCAAAGGGTGGCAAATTTCATCATCAAAATGGTCCTTTTCTTGGGCACTACGGCCTGATTCGCGCGCATTGGTTAACACGTCCACCGCCGCGGGACTGTGGGAAATCCTGAAGTGGGTTTCCAGGCGTAATGCAGGCACAATCCAGGTCGTTCATCTTTCATTCACCAGGCCGATTAACACAACGTTCCCAACAGCTTGCAGCGGTCGCACCACACCCCCTTGCACCTGCACCGCAATGACCTATGTTCACCTATACCTCGGGGTGTCTGGCAACAGACTGAGATGCGCAAGCGGACCCGTCGAACCTGAACCGGATCATACCGGCGGAGGGAAGGTGTTGGGCAGTCCCATATCCATTCCCGCCCGTCGCAGAATGGAGAGTGAAATGCGTACCATCCATCTTGCACTGGCGTTGTCTTCCGTGGCCCTGACGGCCCATGCAGAAACGCCCGTGCTGACCGTCCTGACTTACGACAGCTTCACCGCCGAATGGGGCCCGGGGCCCGCCATCGAGGCGGGGTTCGAGGCAACCTGTGCCTGCGACCTGCAATGGGTCACAGGTGGCGACGGCGCAGCCATTCTGGCGCGGCTGAAGCTGGAGGGGGCGCAAACCGACGTTGATGTTGTGGTCGGGCTTGACACCTCACTGACCGAAAATGCCGGCAAAACCGGGCTCTTCGCGCCACATGATCTGTCACTGGCCAATGACCTGCCCGTGCCGTTTGCCGACCCGCTGTTCATTCCCTATGATTGGGGCTGGTTCGCATTTGTCTATGACAACACCAAGCTGGCCACCCCGCCGACATCCTTTGCGGAGCTTGTGGCATCCCCACTCAAGATCGTGATCCAAGACCCCCGTTCATCCACACCCGGCCTTGGGCTGCTGATGTGGGTCAAGGCGGTTTATGGCGCAGACTCTGCTGCGTTCTGGACCGATCTGGCCGACAATATCCTGACCGTTACCCCCTCGTGGGATCAGGCTTACGGTCTGTTCCTGTCGGGCGAGGCGGACATGGTCCTGTCTTACACCACCTCCCCCGCTTATCACCTGATCGCAGAACAGGACGCCACCAAATCCGCTGCCCTGTTCAGCGACGGCCACTATATGCAGGTCGAAGTGGCAGGCATGCTGGCCGCCAGCCAGACCCCTGATCTGGCCCGCGCCTTCCTGACCTATCTGGGTTCGGACGAGGCCCAAGCCGTTTTGCCCACCACAAACTGGATGTATCCAGCGAAAACTCCGGCGCAGGGTTTGCCTGCAGGCTTTGAAACCATGATAAACCCGGGCAAGTCGCTGCTCTTCTCGGCAACAGAGGCAGAGGAGGGGCGGCAGGCTGCCGTTGAGGAATGGCAAACCATCCTGTCCCGCTGAACCTGCCCGCTTTGGCGCTGTCTGCGGTGCCTGTGACCCTTGTTCTGGGCAGTGCCGCTGTTCTGGCGTGGCAGGCTGATACCTTTGGGTTGCGACCGGCAGACTGGCAGGCGTTCAGCTTTACCCTGAAACAGGCAGCACTGTCGGCCCTTGTGTCAACAGTGCTGGCCATACCAATCGCCCGAGCCTTGGCGCGGCGGCGCTTTCCGGGACGGGGGGCCATGGTGGCGCTGATGGGGGTGCCGTTCCTTTTGCCCGTCGTGGTGGCGGTGGTGGGCATGCTGTCGGTTTATGGCCGCAATGGGGTGGCCAATCAGATGCTGGATTTTCTGGGCCTTCCGCAGGTGTCGATCTTTGGGGTGCAAGGCGTTGTCTTGACGAATGTTTTCTTCAACCTGCCCCTTGTGACCCGCATCTTTATGAATGGCTGGACCGGCATTCCGGCCGAACGGTTGCGGCTGGCACAAACCCTTGACCTTCCGGCATCCGCGTTCTTTCGGCACATCGAACTGCCCATGTTGCGCGACCTTCTGCCAGGTGCCTTTGCCCTGGTCTTCCTGCTGTGCATGAGCAGTTTTGTCGTCTCGCTGACCTTTGGCGGAGGACCCCGCGCCACGACCTTGGAGCTTGCCATCTATCAGGCGCTGCGGTTCGACTTCGACCTTGGTCGTGCTGCCGCATTGGCAGGCCTGCAATTCATCACCTGCGCGACTGTGGTTGTGCTGGCTGGCCAGTTCACACGCACGGCTGGGTTCGGGGCAGGTTTGGACAGGGCTCAGGCCTTCCCACCATCGATGGGCTGGCAGCGGGCAGGTGACATCGTGCTTTTGTCCGCAACGGCGGTGTTCTTGTCTCTGCCGTTGCTTATGGTGGTCTGGTCAGGTCTGCCCGGCTTGACGGACCTGCCCCTTTCGGTGTGGCAAGCTGCAGTGCGGTCGGTGGTTGTTGCAGTGATGTCGACCGCGCTTTCGACCGGTGCAGCGCTGTGTCTGGCTCTGGCTGTGGCGCGCGGGGGCATGGGG
>CAMDHB010000008.1 GCA_945897655.1 Pseudorhodobacter antarcticus | reverse complement strand
CGGGCTGATCGCCACGAATTTCTGGCGGGCGTCATCCCAATCGGGCCTGATATGGATGTGGCCCGCAATCTCAAGCTTGGCCAAGGTGTTCGTCATGGCCCCCCGTGTCACATGAAACGCCCGGGCCAGTTGGGCTGGTGTCCGCTCCTCAGCCAGCCCGGTCAGGTGGTTCAGCACGGAAAAATGCGACAGCTCCATCCCGCGTGGCAGGGCTTTTGACACCAGATTGCGGGCAAGCTGATCGGCCATGAACAACTCGCCAAACAACGCGACCGCGACGTCTTCGGTTCGTTCCGTCATGACGGCCCGGTGATCCGTCGATCATGGGTCAGCGAGGGGATCCGGGCGCGGGCGCGGTCAACTTCAGCCAGGTCAATGTCGACAAAGGTGACCCCGGGTTCGGTGCCGCCATCCGCCAAAACCTCACCCCAGGGGGATATGGCAAGGCTGTGGCCATGCGTCCGACGCCCCGGCCCGTTGGTTTCCGCATGAAACCCGGTCTGCGCGGGTGCCAGAAGAAAACATCCCGTCTCAATCGCCCGGGCGCGCAGCAGGGTTTCCCAATGGGCCACCCCGGTGATGTGATTGAAAGCAGCAGGAACCGTCAAAATCTGCGCCCCCGCCTGCGCGAGTTTCCGGTAAAGCAACGGAAAGCGGACGTCGTAACAAACCGTCATGCCGAAAACGCCCAGCGGTGTGGGGGCAATAACGGCGCGCGAACCTGGGCGATAGGCCGCAGATTCCCGGTAAACCTCGGTTTCCGATACGTTGACGTCGAACATGTGGATCTTGTCGTAGCGGGCCACGATCGCCCCATCGGGGCCGATCAGGAAGGACCGGTTGGCAAACCTGCCATTTTTGTCCCGCGTCTTGACACCCAGCGACCCGATCAGCAGCCAGACCTTCAACGAGGCCACCTCCTCGCGCAGTTCGGCAAGGGTCAGATCGCTGGCTTCGTGCCGAAAGATCGCGCGCTGATGCGCCCGGCTGGAGGACAAGAGGCTGGTGCATTCTGGCGTCAGGATGATGTCCGCCCCGCCCGCATGGGCCTTGCGGACCATATCCAGCGTTACAGACAGATTGGCTGCCAGATTGTCCGTCACATTCAGTTGAACAAGGGCTGCGCGCATCAGGGCTGCAGTATCGGGTCAAGGCCACCGGCATGATCCAGCGCATAAAGATCATCGCAGCCGCCGACATGGGTGCCTTTGATGAAGATCTGCGGAACCGTGCGGCTGCCGCCTGCGCGTTTGGTCATGACAAGCCGCAGGTTGCTGTCGCGGCTTACGTCGATTTCATCAAAGCTAGCGCCCTTTTTCCGCAGCAACTGTTTGGCGGCGTGGCAATAGGGGCAGGTGGGGGTCGTATAGATCTCGATTGTGGTCATGGTGCCATCCTCATCTGCGGTCAGTATAGGCTTTCAGCGGCTATTCGCAACACAAGGGCTCAGCCCCCTTTGTGCAGCAACAGGGTGATCGCCGTCAAAGCCCCCGGCTCCGCCAAACCCTTGACCCTGACCCCGGTTGAGGCTGGTCCGGGTGCGCTGTAGCGCAGGTTTCGGACGGCCATGTTGTCGTGCAACTCTGCCTCGGTCGCGGCACCGACATAGTGGGTGGTGGATTTCACCACATCGGGGAAGCCAAGCCCGTGCTGTGCCATTACCGCCGCAAAGGCCTGCATGATTTCGGCGGTTTGGGGCACCAGCCCTGCTACGCCCGGGGCCGTGGCGGTCAGCGCATGCCAGGGGCCGGATTGGCGCAGGCGGACTTTGGCATGTCCGTGCTGTTGGACCAGTTCGCGCACCGGGTGATCGGGCATGAGGGCCCAGAACAGGGTGTCTGGAGCAGCAGGGTCAAGGATGGCGTGGCTGGGTAGCCCGGGGTTGGGCCGGGTGGCGACCCAATGATCCAGCAGCGGTGTTTCTGACGGGCGATCATGGCCGCCGGTAACAAAGCGAAAGCTATGGTTGGCGGCTTTCATCGCGAAAAGATCAACCTCGATCAGGATGCCGGCATAGTAGAATGCCGGAACCCTGACAGGTACAAGCAGGGCAGAAGAGCCGAGTTTGGTCGCGAGATGCGACAGGACCTGCGCTGGATCGTCCAGATCGTGATAGACCACGGCCATGCGCAGATCCTGGGGGTCAAAGCCTGCTTCGCCCAGCAGGACGCGGCAGTAGCTGGCCACCAGTTCGGATTGCCCTAACGGATCACTTGGGGCCACCACCTGACCCAAGCGGTCCAGCGGGCACTGGCCGCAGGACCAGCCGAAATCGCCATCCCTGACGAACAGGGAATAGGGCACCGGAATCTTCATCGACCAAAGCCGTTCAAACCCGATATGGCTGCGCATTACACCTCCACCTTTTGGTACCAGGTTATACGTCCTTGACGACCCGCGCCATGACCAGCACCGAAATCTCGGCCGCGCCCTCGGCGATGCAGGCCTCGGCTGCAGCGGCCAGCGTGGCGCCCGAGGTCATCACATCATCCACCAACAGAATGTGCCGCCCCTCGATCCGCTTCACATGCCGGGGATGGGCGGTGATGGCCCCGGCCATGTTGGCAAAGCGGCCGTCGCGGCTGCGGTCGTCTTGGGTGCCGGTGCTGCGGCGGCGCTGCAAAAGGTCGGGGCAATGGTCCAGCCCCGCAAGTCGGGCCACCGCTGCCGACAGCAGGGCCGACTGGTTGTAGCGCCGCTTGAGCAGTCGCATCCAGTGCAAGGGCACCGGGGCGATCAGCATGTCGGATCGCAGGATCGGTGCTGCGGCCCGCATCATCCAGCTTGCGGCGGGGCGGGCCAGATCCAGCCGGTCGCCGTGTTTGAAGGACAGGACCAGTTTGCGCGCGTTGTCCTTGTACAAAAGCGCGGCGCGTCCGTGCACCCAAGGGCGCGCGATGGTCAGGCAATCATCGCACAGAACACCGGGATCACTATCCTCGCCCGGAAGGGGAGTGCCGCATTTGCTGCACGTCAGACCAATGATGAACGGCGTGTCGCGCCAGCAATTGCTGCACAGGCCAAAGTCGGTGGTCACCCGGGCGTCACACGACAGGCACTGTGGCGGGTAAATGACGTGCAGCAAGCCTTGCATTCCCATTCCGCACCCCTATCGTCCCGTGGATGCAGCCGCCGATATTGACAGACCGCCCCAGCCTGATCCGCAACCGCAGCCGCGCTTCGGCGTTGTTCTTGCAGCAATTGGTTGTGACCGAGGTTCAGGAAAGGCTGAAAGAGGTTAACAGAACCTTTACCGCGCCCGCCGTGGTGACAGGATTTCCGCAGCTGTGGCCTGGATGGGTGACGGTTCCGGATGATGAGGTGCTGGCGCTGACGACCAACACTCACGACCTTTTGATCCATGCGTTGAGCCTGCACTGGGCGAATGATCCGGTTGGACAGTTGGTGCAGTGCCGGCGGGCGCTGCAACCGGATGGTTTGTTCATGGGTTTGATGTTTGGCGGGCAGACCTTGCACGAATTGCGGGCCTGTCTGGCCCAGGCCGAGGCGGATGTGACCGGCGGATTATCGCCGCGCGTGGTGCCGATGGGAGAGATTCGAACGTTGGGTGCGCTGTTGCAGCGGGCTGGCTTTGCCCTGCCGGTGGCAGACAGTTTTGCGACAACCGTACGCTATTCCGACGCCTTTGCCCTGATGCGGGACCTGCGGGCGATGGGTGAGGGCAATGCCTTGGCCGGGCGGACGCGAAGGCCGACACGGCGGGCTGTTCTGCAAAGGGCGGCAGAGCTTTATCAACAGATGCAAGGGCCGGATGGGCGTATCCCGGCAACTTTTGACATCATCGTGCTGACCGGTTGGGCCCCGCATGACAGCCAACCAAAGCCGCTGAGGCCGGGGTCTGCCGTCAATCGCTTGTCAGATGCCCTGAACGCCCCGGAATTGAAGCTGCCGCGCTAAAGCGGATTTGCTGCAATATGTCCAGGATCGAAGCAAATCCAAAGCGAGCGTGGGGTTGGTCGCCTTGCCCATGGTTGACCCGCCCGCAATTGTCGCTATCTGGGAGGCAGATGAAGGAGCCTGACTATGGATGACATCGCACCCGGCGCAGGCCGTTTGATGCACGCGCCCGCCACCCATCCAAAGGTGAAGGCGGCCAAGGTTGGGATATTGCTGGCCAATCTGGGCACGCCGGATGCGACGGATTACTGGTCGATGCGGCGGTATCTGAACGAGTTTCTGTCCGACAAGCGCGTTGTGGATGTGCCGGACTGGAAATGGCAGCCGATCCTGCAACTGATCATCCTGTCGATCCGGCCGCAGCGGTCGGGTGCGAATTACAAGCTGATCTGGAACAATGAGAAAAACGAAAGCCCGCTGCTGACCATCACCCGCGATCAGACAACAGCGATTGCGGCGTTGTTGAAGGACCGCTTTGGCGATCAGGTGATGGTTGATTTCAGCATGCGCTACGGCAACCCCTCGACCCGGTCAAAGGTGCGGGCGATGGTTGAGGCGGGGTGTGAGAAGATCCTGTTTTTCCCGCTTTATCCGCATTATGCCGGGGCAACCGCTGCCACAGCCAATGACGCCTTCTTTGCGGCGCTGGCCAAGGAAAAGCGGCAGCCTGCGGTGCGCACGGTGGCCGAGTATTTCGAGCATCCGGCGTACATCGCGGCCTTGGCGGAATCGGTCAAGCAGGCCTATGCGAAGCTGGACCATGTGCCTGACAAACTCGTGACCAGCTATCACGGCATGCCCAAGCGTTATTTGATGGAGGGCGACCCCTATCATTGCCAGTGCGCCAAAACGACGCGCCTTCTGCGCGAAGCGCTGGGCTGGGATCGGGCGCGAATCGATGTGACGTTCCAATCGGTCTTTGGCCGGGAAGAATGGCTGAAGCCCTATACGGTGGAACATGTCGCCGAACTGGCGCGGGCCGGGAAGAAGAAGATCGCGGTCATGGCGCCGGCCTTTTCAGCCGATTGCATCGAGACGCTGGAAGAAATCAACGGCGAGATCCGCGAAGCGTTTCTTCATGCCGGTGGCGAGGAGTTCACTTATATCCCCTGCCTGAACGACCAACCGGCGCATATTGCTGCCCTTGCCGAGATCATCCGCGAAAATCTGGGCGGTTGGGTCCGATAAAAAGAAAAAGACGGCAGGGTGCCCTGCCGCCTTGTTCAGATCGAAAGTCCTGACTCAGGCGTTCGATGCAGCAGCTGCCAGTACGAGCAGCAGCAGCAGCGGGATGAGCAGGCCGCCGTTGGACGAACCAGCCGGTGCGACTTCAGCCACAATGGGGGTCTCTTCCATGACGGGGGTAGCCATGCCGCCGGCGAAAGCGGTGGAAGCTGCAACCGACAGTGCAGCGGCGAGTGCGATTTTCTTCATTCTTAGTCTCCAGTTTTATGCTTCAGGTCGAAACGTCCGGTCCCGGACCAAAAGCGACAAGATTGTTGCTCGTGCAGCAACTAAAGCATTTTGGCGCAAAGATTGCAACCGCCCGCGCCTTGGCAAAGTATAACTGTTGCGAGATTACCCAAGGACAAAAAATGAAAAGACGGCAGCTGACTGCCGTCTTTCGCATTCTGACCGTAAGGTCGGGTAGATCAGGCGTTCGAAGCAGCAGCAGCCAGAACCAACAGCAGCAGAAGCGGGATCAGCAGGCCGCCGCTGGACGAACCAGCAGGAGCAACGACTGCATCCGGAACCATTACGGGCTCGGCGGTGCCGCCAGCGAAAGCGGTGGAAGCTGCGACCGACAGAGCGGCGGCGAGAGCGATTTTCTTCATATTAAACTCCAGTTAAAGCGACCGACCGAATTTTTCGCAGAGGCGGCAGGACGCACCCAAGACTGTTCCTCGTGGGCTTTTAAAAGCAGGTCAAACCAGTGAATGCAACCGACTCGATAGAGGCGGCAATGTCCTTGGCAGGGATGGCGTCAAAAGTGCAACACCTTTTCGCCTTCATTGGGGTGCAACATCACTTTCCGTTTTGCGGCCCCTTGGACAGACGGGATAAGGCTGCCGGACGGGGCCCCAGCACAGTCTAGATCAACAAGACTTGGGTCCCGACCTTTGCCAAACCGTACAACTCGATGATGTGTTCGTTGTACAGGCCAATACATCCATTAGACGACCGCCGCCCAATCTTGCGGGTGTCATGGGTGCCGTGAATGCGATAGGTTGCCCAGCTAAGATAGAGCGCACGAACACCCAGCGGGTTCTCGGGCGAACCGCCAGGGACAGATTTTGGCCAGTCGGGATTGCGTTCCAGCATGCTGGCGGTGGCGGTCCAGGTCGGATTTTCTACCTTTTGAATCACTTCGGTGGCGCCACGTCGGGTCAATTCGTCGGTCAGGGGCACGGACGTGGGGTAAAGTTTGTAGATCGTTTGGTCTTCGGACCAGTAATGCAGGGCACGCGAGGTGATGTCGCACAGAATCACACCATTGCGGGTATTTGCAAAGTAATCCTGCCAGTCGCGTATACGAAAGCTTGATACGTTGGCACGCGGAACGGCGGCCGTGGTCGGCGCCTCAAACTCTGTCGAGCCAGTGAAAGACTGCGCCTGTGCGGGCAGCGCTGCGGCGCCAAGGGTCGCGGCGGCGGCCCCAAGAAAGAGGCGGCGGTTCAGCGGGGACGGGTTGGCGTCAGACATGCTCTGATCTCCTTTACTTGCTCGTGTCCGCAGCGTTACAGGCAAACACGGCTTTCCGCAATTCACACCCATGTCACATGGCGAAAGGCCACAAAGGGTTTTGCTGGCGGTGAAGTTTCTATAAGACGATACGAATTGAGCAGAAGCCCCCAAGGTGGGGTCATATCGGGAAGACCAGGATGGACAGACGTTCCGCACTTTTTCTTGGCGCAGCAGCAACTTTGGCTGCCTGTGCGCGTCCGCCAGAGGTTCCGCTGGGCGCGGACGGCAAACCCTTGCCCCAGGTCTATGTGATTGCCCCAGGCTCTGAATCTGCCATTGCGTTTCGGGTTCTGGATGGCATGAACGCGCTGCGGCGGGCCAAGAACGCACCGGCCCTGTCCTTCAGCGCCGAACTGAATGCCGCCAGCGCCACCCATTCCCGCGATATGGCCGTGCAGAACCGGCCCTGGCATTTCGGGTCTGACGGCTCGTCCCCTCTGATCCGGGCTGAACGAGCAGGCTATTTGGGGAAACTTCTGGGCGAATTGATTTCCGAGACATTCGAGACCGAGTTGCAGACCCTTGCAAACTGGGCCGGACAGCAAGACACCCGCGAAGTTCTGTTGGACCCGCGTGCGACGGATCTTGGCTTTGGCTGGTTTCAGGAAAGCAATGGCAAGATCTGGTGGACTGCGATGGTCGGGCAGGGCTCGTCTGCATTCGGCATTCCCAGCCCGTTGGCCAGCGTCATTCGCTGACGCAGCGTCACGGGAAAATCACGATCAGGGTGCCCGGGTTGACCATGGCATAAATCTCTTCGATCTGCTTGTCGGTGACGGCGATGCAGCCAACAGTCCAGTCACCACGGGATGACCCGCGATTGTTTTCGCCGTGGATGAAGATGTCCCCACCGGGCGGCTTGCCGTTGGCCACGGCAAAGGCACGGTTGGCACTGTTGGGATAGGATATGCCCAAGGACAGATGGTAGGCCGAACGCGGGTTGCGGTGGGTGATGAGGTAGGCCCCCTCCGGAGTTTTGCGGTCGCCTTCGAACTGCTTGGGGCCGACAGGATTGCCGCCAAGCTTTATGTCATATTCCTTGAGGATCTTGGTTTCGTGCAGCAGGTACATCTTGCGGGCTGCTTTGTGTACCTCGACCCGCGTCACGGTTTCGCCGTTGTATTCCCGAAACTTCGACCCGCCGCAGGCCGACAGGGCAAACAGCGCCGCCAGCAACACCACCACTTTCAAGACTGCCCGCGCCATCTGCCAACCTTTTTTCTTTGGCAAATAACGACTTCCGTCAGGTCTGGCCAGCAATTATCGACTGAATCGCGCGGCCAATTCGACATGCGCCGACCAACGAAATTGATCGACAACTTGCACCCAGTCCAAGGAATATCCTGCATTTACAAGGATCTTGGCATCGCGGGCAAAGGTGACCGGGCTGCAGGACACTGCGGCGATCACAGGAATGTCAGATTTGGCAATCGTGCGCATCTGCGCCTCGGCCCCAGCGCGAGGGGGGTCGATGACAACCGCCTCGACGCCCTTGAACTCGTCGGGTTCCAGCGGGCGGCGGAACAGATCGCGGGTTTCGGTGGTTACCCGGCGCAACCCTTCGGCCCCGCGTGCGCCCTTCTCCAACGCGGCCAGCATGGCGGGAAGGCTTTCCACAGCGTGGACCTCGGCCCGTTCGGCCAAGGGGAGTGAGAAGGTGCCGACACCGGCAAAAAGGTCGGTGATCTTGCGGGCTGAACCCACGGCAAGGGCCACGGAGCGCAGCAGCGCCGTCTCCCCCTCGGCTGTGGCTTGCAGGAAGGCGCCGGGGGGTGGGGCGACAAGGGCACGGCCAAAGCGCTGCATGGGCATGGCGCGCAGGGCGACGGTTTCGGAGTTCCACGTCAGGCGGGCAATGCCGTGGGCTTCGGCCAAGCGGGCCAGTTCCATCTGGGTGGCCGAATCAGCAGCCTTGCCTCCGTCCACGACGATATCGACGCCGGACAGGCTGGTCGTGATGGTCAGCGCCATTTCGGCGCTGCGCGAACCGCCGATGCGCACAAGCGCCTCCAATGCGGGGAAGGCGGCAAGCAGGTCGGGGTGCAGCAACTGGCAGTTGGGAACAGCCACCAGGGTTTCCGAACCACGGGCATGAAAGCCCAGCAAGACACCGCCCTTGGTGCGGCGAGCGGCCACGGTTGCACGACGGCGTGACCTTGGCGGCGAGGTCAGAATGGGCCGAAACTCAGCCGACAGACCCTGCCCGGCAAGCGCGCCCTTGACGATGCCCAGCTTCCAGTCGGCCACAAAGGCGTCTGCCGCGTGCTGCATCATGCAGCCACCACAGGTGCGGGCATGGGTGCAGGGCGGGCGGACACGGTTGACGGAAGGTATGACGATCCGGAAAGCGGGCATGGCATCGCCCTGAACATCGCCGTCAATCACCTCACCCGGCAGGGTTTGCGGCACAAAGACGGGGCCATCTGGACCTTGGGCCACGCCATCGCCAAGATGGCCAAGACGGTCAATGGTCAGGATCACTCGGCTGCTTCCTGTTCGTCGACACCAATGAACCCGCCGGACTGGCGGTTCCAATAGCGCGCATAAAGGCCACCTTGGGCCAGCAGCTCGGTATGGCTGCCTTGCTCGACGATGCGGCCATCATCCAGAACGATGATGCGGTCCATCATGGCGATGGTGGAGAGGCGGTGCGCGATGGCAAGGACGGTTTTGCCCTGCATGACACGGTTCAGGGCGGTCTGAATGCTCGCTTCAACCTCGCTGTCCAAGGCAGAGGTCGCCTCGTCCAGCACCAGAATGGGCGCATCTTTCAGGAAGGCGCGGGCTAGGGCGATGCGCTGGCGCTGGCCGCCAGACAGCTTGACGCCGCGTTCGCCCAAGAAGGCCTCGTAGCCCTGATTGCCGCTGTGATCGCGCAGGGACAGGATGAATTCATGCGCCTCGGCGGCGCGGGCGGCGGCGATCATTTGGTCAGTGGTGGCGTCGGGGTTGCCGTACAGAATATTCTCGCGCGCGGTGCGGTTGAACATCGAGGTTTCTTGCGTGACCATCCCAATTTGCCGCCGCAAGCTTTCCTGCGTGACGGTTCTGACATCCACCCCGTCAATCAGCACCTGACCCTTTTCGGCATCGTAAAGGCGCAGCAGCAGGGCCACCAACGTCGACTTGCCCGCCCCCGACGCCCCCACAACCCCGATCTTTTCACCGGGCCGAACAGTCAGTGTCAAACCGTCCACACCGCCACGGCCATCCTCGGTCTTGCGGCCATAGGCGAAGGTCACGTCCACCATGCGGATTTCGCCGGTCACACGGGCCATTTCCACGGCATCCGGCGCATCGGTCAGGGTGTAGGGCGGGGTCAGGGTGCGGATGCCGTCCTCAACCTCGCCCAGATTGCCAAAGATCGACATCAGCGAAAAGGATACCCAGCCGGTCATCTGCGACAAGCGGAAGGAAATCGTGCCGGCGGCGGCGATGTCACCGGCGCTAGCCTGACCGGTGCTCCACAACCATAGCGTGCCGCCGACCAGAACCACCGGCAGAACCCCCGCAATCGCCGACAGGATGAACCGGAACCAAGACGAAATATAACCGTAGGCAATCGCCTTTTCCCGGAAACCGGCCATTGCCTCCAACGCGACGCGGTCTTCATAGGTGGAATGGGCGAACAGCTTGACCGTTTTCATGTTGGTGACTGTGTCAACGATCTGCCCTGTCACCATCGCACGGGCCGCAGCGCGGGCGGCCGAGGCGCCCCGGATCTTGCGCAAGGAATGCCGGATGAAAAAGTAATAGGCAGCAATCCACAGGACCAGGCCAAAGGCCATCCGCAGGTCAATGGTCGCCAGCAACAGAACCGACCCCGCAACCGATGACAGGGCGAAGGCCGCCGTTTCGATCAACCCCGACACGACATCCGTGGTCGCCCGTGCCGTCTGCATCTGCTTTTGCGCGATGCGACCGGCAAAATCATTGTCAAAGAAGGTCACAGCCTGCCCGATGGTCCAGCGGTGCAGGCGCGATAGGATCAGGGGAAACAGGTTCGGTTCCAGCCGGATCGACGCCGCAGCGGTGTTCATGCCAAAGATCACCGGGCGCAGGATCAGATAGTAGACGGCAAAGACCACGAACAACGGCGCCAGATCGGTCGCAAAATCGGCAGGGCTGGTCGCCGCCACACCGTCGATGATCTTGCCCAACAACGTCGCCGAAATCGCCTCCAGCGACCCCACCAGAACCGACCAGAACACCGCCCAGGCAATGCCCCACCACGCCCCACGAATGGCCCAGCGGAAAAAGGCGAATGTCGTGCGGGGGGGTGGTCCCTCGGACGGGGCAAAGGGGGGGATGCCCGGCCCGAGGATTGGTGAAAACGTCATTCAGCCGCCTCTTCAAGCCCGATGAAGCCGCCAGACTGACGTGCCCAGAACCGGGCGTACAGGCCCGAACTCTTCAACAACTCGGCATGAGTGCCCTGTTCGGCGATGTGACCATCCTCCAGCACCACAATCTTGTCCATTGCGGCGATGGTGGACAGGCGGTGGGCAATCGCAATCACGCTTTTGCCCTTCATCACGTTGAACAAGGCCTGCTGAATCAGCGCCTCGGCCTCGGAATCCAGCGCCGAAGTCGCCTCGTCCAGAATAAGGATCGGCGCATCTTTCAGGATGATCCGCGCCAAGGCCACGCGCTGACGCTGACCGCCTGACAGTTTCACCCCACGTTCGCCCACATGCGCCTCATACCCTTTGCGGCCTTGCGGATCCTCAAGGTTCAGGATGAAGTCATGCGCTTCAGCCTGTTTGGCAGCCTCGATCATCTGGGCGTCGGTGGCTTCGGGGCGGGCGTATTTGATGTTGTCGCGGACAGAACGGTGCAGCAGGCTGCTGTCTTGTTGCACCATGCCAATCTGGCGGCGCAGGGATTCCTGTGTGATGGATGCGATGTCTTGCCCGTCAATCCGGATGCAGCCCTTTTCGGTGTCGTAAAACCGCAGCATCAGCTTGACCAGGGTCGATTTCCCCGCACCAGACCGCCCGACAAGGCCGATCTTTTCACCTGGCTTGATGGTCAGAGATATCGATTCAAGGCCACCCGACCCGCGCCCGTAGTGATGCGACACGCTGTCGATTTCGATCAGCCCTTCGCGGAAATCCAGCAGCGGGGCCTGTTCGGCATCAACCAGGGTAATGGGATGGGTGATCGTCTCCATCCCCTCTTTCACGACGCCAAGGTTTTCGAACAGGTTGGTGGTGGACCACATGATCCAATAGGTCATGTTGTTCAGCCGCAGCACCAAGGCCGAGGTGGCCGCAACCGTGCCAACGGAGGCCGCACCCTGATACCACAGGGCAAGCGCCCAGCCGATGACCGACACGATCAGAAAGCCGTTCAGAACGGTTAGGGTCACGTCCATCTTTGTGATGATCCGCATTTCGGTGGCAATGGCTTGCCGCGCAACCTCAATCGCCTCGCGGGCATATTCGCGCTCACGCTCATGATGGCCGGACAGTTTGACCGAGTGGATGTTGGTATAGGCATCCACCACCCGGCCCGTCACAGCCGACCGCGCATCGGCAGCGGCCTGCGAGGCCGGGGTGATGCGGCGCAGGGTCCAGCGCATCAGAGCCAGATACATGAACAGCCACACCACCAACGGCACCAAAAGGCGGGGGTCAGCCTCGGCCAGCATGAAACCGGCACCAACCAGCGTGACCGAGGCGAAGGCCATTGCATCAAACACCTGAAAAACCGCTTCACCGGCGGCAGGCGGGGCTTGCATGATGCGGTTGGCAATCCGCCCAGCAAAATCGCTTTCAAACCAGCCGACGGGTTGGCGCAGCACATGGGAATGGGCGCGCCAGCGAATCATCGTGGCGAAGTTGACCATAATCGTGTTGTGCAACAGGGCGACATGCGTGCCCCCGATCGAAGGACGGATGATCAGCACGAAAAGTGCGACCAAGATCATCTCGGTCCCATGATCGGCCCAGACCTGCGCGGGCATGCCCTGCGACAGGTAATCGACGATGACGCCGACATACCAGATCAGCACGATGTCAATCGTGGCATTGGCTACCGAAAACAGCCCGGTCGCCCAGAACACCTTGGAAAACGGGCGCAGGTATTCAACCAGAAACGGCCACAGCTTGCGCGGTGGCGTGTTGGACTGTTCATAGGACAGATAGGGGTCAACAAGGTTTTCAAAGAAGCGAAGCATGGAGAGGCCTGTCTATTGGCGTTGCGACAAAGGGTGCGGCGGTTCCCAGGCGGACCGCCCAAACGGGATCGGTCGGCTTAGGCCAGACTGATAATGATCCCGTATTCCATGCCGCTCTCCTGTTGTTGCTGCCATCCCCTTAGCGGAACAATCTGGAATTGTCACCCCTCATTCGGTAGGGAATGCAGCAGTTCGGCCTTTGTCATGATCAGACCTGACCGCAGCCAGATGGCCTGCAACGCCTTCAGCCGCAGCCCCAATTCCGGGCCTTGCAAAGCTGGCATCAGGTCGGCCGCAGTTATGGGAAAGGCAGATTGCGCGCCACGCTGCACTTCGGCATGCCAGTTCTGTGGCAGGGCCATCTCCAGCACTGCAGCGCGACACAGCATCACGTCAACAGCCGGAGTCACACCCAAGGACCAGCCCAGGGCGGCGGGTGATTGGCCCGAACCTATCTCCTCTCTGATGCGGACCATTTCGGCGCCTTCCTGACGCGACAGTCGCAGCTTTTCCTGGCTACCGCCTAGGGCCGCAAGCCGGCGCTGCCAGCGGGGCGGGGTCTCCTCCTCCAGATGGATCAGGGGTGCCAAGGCACGGTGATCGGCCCCGGGCAGAATTTGCGCCAGCACACCCGTCGCCGCCATGGAGGCCACAGCCGGGGCCGGGTTATCCGCCATCAACAGCTTTCTGACCTCGGCCCCGATCCGTTCGTGGGACAGGGCCGCGATCCCCTCGGCATGCTCGGCGCAGGCGGCTAGGCCATCGGCATCGGGCCCGGCGGTCAGGTCGCCATAGACGGCGTGAAAGCGGAAAAACCTCAGGATGCGCAAATAATCCTCGCGGATACGCTGATGCGGGTCGCCGACAAACCGGACCCTGCGTGCGCGCAGGTCCGTCATGCCGCCCAAGGGATCAATCACCTCGCCCGAAGGCTCGGCATAAAGCGCGTTGATCGTGAAGTCGCGGCGGGCGGCGTCCTGCATCAGGTCGGTTGAAAAGGCGACGATGGCGTGGCGGCCATCGGTTGCCACGTCCCGGCGGAAGGTTGTCACCTCGTGTTGCACGCCAGAGGCGATGACGGTCACGGTGCCATGATCAATGCCGGTCGGAATGACCTTGAAGCCTGCATTCTGGGCAATCTCTGTCACCTGTTGGGGCAGGGCGTCTGTCGCGATGTCAATATCAACGACAGGGCTGCCCAAAAGGGCATTGCGTACACAACCGCCGACGAACAGCACGCGAAATCCGGACAGGCCAAGGGCGGCGCACAGCGCCTGTGTGCCCGGCTGTCTGACCCAGGCGTCCTGCAGGATCATCCCGCCACCCGCTGCGCCAGCCCGTACAATATCCGCGCCGTGGCCCCCCAGATGTAATATGGGCCCCAGGGCACCGTGTAATATCGCCGCAATTGCCCCCGCCATTGCCGCCCCTCAACCCGGTATCGACCGGGGTCCAGCACATGAGACAGGGGTACGGCAAAAACCTCCTCAACCTCGGACGGGTCGGGACGCGGGTCAAACGCCGCATGGATGCGGGCGACTACGGGGGTCACCATGAACCCCGTCACGGTCTGATGCGGGGCCAGGGTGCCCAAGACCTGCACCGCGCCTGGGTCCAGACCGGTTTCCTCTTGCGCCTCACGCAGGGCCGCGGCTTCAGGGCCTTGGTCGCTGTCCTCGATCTTGCCGCCGGGAAAAGCGATCTGGCCGGGATGGTGCTTCAGATGCGATGCCCGCTTGGTCAAAACCACATGGGCCTCACCGTCACGGTCCCAGATTGCCACCAGAACCGCCGCCGCCCGCAGATTGCGTTCCGGCGGCAGGCCCAGGCCACCGTTCAGGTCATGGTCAGAAGACGCGCCGGACTGGCGGCCAAGTGCTGCCAGCAGCCGCGCTTCATGGGGCATTACGCAGGCTTTCGGCTTCGAATCCCAGTGTTGTGGGGTCAAATTCGTAATGCGCCCCGCAAAACTGGCAATCGGCGGTGACCAGACCATCCTTGGTCGTCATCGTCTGGATGTCTTTCTGGGAATAGATCGACATCGTGCTGCGCACCTTTTCGGACGAACACGAACAGCCAAACCGGACTGGTGTTGCATCAAACACGCGGGGCTGCTCTTCGTGAAACAGCCGGATCAGCAGATCGGTTGGGGAAAGCGAGGGGCCGATAAGCTCCATCTCCTCGACCGTGTCCAGAAGGATGTTGGCGCGGGTCCAGTTTTCCGCCTCGTCCCCGGCCAGGATATCGACATGGCTCAGCAAGCCACCCTCACCACTGCCAAACTCGGCGGCAACAGACCCGCCGACGCTGGGCATGTGCTGCAACATCACGCCCCCGGCCCGCCATCCTGCGGGCTGGCCCGGCAACTGGCTTTTGCCAAAGGTCACAGCAAAGCGGGTGGGAAGCTGTTCTGATTGGGCAAAATAGGTCTGTGCGCAATCCGACAAGGACTGCCCCGCGATCGGGGTGAACCCTTGATACGGCGTCATATCAGTGCCTTGATCCAGCATGACCGCAAGATACCCCGCGCCAATCTGGCTGAACGGGGTGGCAGTGGGGTCAAGCTGATCTGCGTCATAGCTGGCATAGGCGCGGATGCGGGCGGGCGATCCGTCATCGCTGGGGCCATAATAATCGGTCGCGATCAGCCGCGCCGCGCCCTTGCCGCGCACCTGCAACGACAGCTTCCACCGCAGTTTGACCGTCTGGCCGATCAGCGCGGTCAGCAGTGTTGCTTCGGCAACCAGCGCTTCGATCTGCGGGGGATAGTTGTGTTGGCGCAGAACCTCATCCAGAACGCCGTCCAGACGCGCGACCCGACCGCGGATGTCCGAGCGGTCAAGTTGAAAGGGCAGGACGGCATCGTCCCAAGTGATTTGCTTGACCGTCGTCATGGGGTTTCCTAAGTTATTCAACCTTGGCATACCGCGCCAATATAGTCACGGCAACCGGGCGACCAAGGAGAAGCCATGATCAAACGTTACGGAGAGGCGGTCAAGGCGGGTCAGCGGTATCGTCGGCGTCCCGGGGTTTACGGCGTTCTGCTGGATGGCAACGACGTGTTGCTGACGCATCAGGCCAGCCCGGTTCCCGAATATCAGTTGCCCGGCGGCGGCGTTGACCCGGGCGAACAACCCATCCCGGCATTTCACCGCGAGGTGATGGAGGAAACCGGCTGGCACATCGGCCCGGTGCGCCATCTGGGCACCTTTCGGCGGTTCACCTATATGCAGGAATACGACAAATGGGCCGAAAAGGTCTGCATCATCTTTGTGGCCCGCCCAACTCTGCGGATGGGCCCGCCAACCGAGGCGGGGCATACCGCCGTCTGGGCACCGGCACACCGCGCGCTTGACCTGATCATAAACGAGGGGGACCGGGTTATGTTGGAACTGGCCTTGCGTCAGGTTGGGCCGCGGTAGTCAAACATTAGCCCCGACACGTCATCCGGGAAATCGTTTCCAACAAAGAAGTTTGCCAGATCCCACATCAGCGCTTCCAGCAGGTTCGGGCTGGGCAGGTGGACAGACTGGGCAAGCAGGGTGATCATCCCGTCCGTGCCAAGCTCATTTCCCAAGGGATCGGGGCATTCGGTCACGCCGTCAGACACAAGGAACAGCCGATCACCGGGCGCAAGGACCGTTGTCATGGCATCATAGGTGGCCCCGGGAATCAGGCCGATTGGCAAACCACCCACGCCAAGCGACAGCATCTGGCCATCCTTGCGGATCAGCAGCGGATGGGGATGCCCAGCCTGAACCAGTTTGACCTGGCCTGACCGAAGGTCGATTTCCGCATAGGCCATAGTGAAGTACTGATCGACCTGAACATCCTCGATCATCAGGCGGTTCAGGCGGAAGGCCACTTCCTCGGGGGGCACCGCGTTGCGGGACCCATCGGGGTTGACGGTCAGGGCGATGTTCTGTTCGGGCGACCCGCCCGACAACAGCCCCGCCAACCGGGCCGTCATCATGGCCGACGCCACGCCATGCCCCGACACATCGACCGAGAACACCGCAATCCGGTCTGCATCAATGACAAAGGACCCGACCAGATCGCCGCCCACATGGCCAGAGGGCTGCATCATCATCGACGCCTGCCCCCGCCCAAAATCGCGGTGACGGTCGCGGATCAGGGACTGTTGCAGCTTTTTGGCCTCAATCAGGTCGCGGTCAAGCGAATCGTACAGGCGCTGCAACTGGTCCAGCGTGCTGCCCACAAGGTGATTCTTAATCACCAACTCCTGCTGCATGCTGACGATCCGTTCCCCCACACGCAAACGCGCACGCAGTTCGTCAGAATTCACAGGCTTGGCCAGAAAATCATCCGCGCCATTTTCCAGACCGCTTGCGATTTCAGTCTTTTCGGATTTGGAGGTCAGAAGGATGAAATAGCCATACCCCTCGCGCGGCAGGGCGCGAAACGCCTTGCACAACTCCAACCCCGTCATTCCGGGCATCATCCAGTCCGACAAGACGATGTCAAAACCCTGTTTTTCACACAGGGCTAGTGCCGCTTCGCCGCTTTCCGCCTCGGACACTCGGTAACCCCATCGGGCCAGTTGCACCGCCAGAATGCGGCGCTGTGCCTTGCTGTCGTCCACGATCAGCACGCGCATCCGTCCCGCCGCGGCGGGTGCAGGGTGTTCATCGCGCTGGGTCATTGTGGCTGTCACCGAAATACGCCTGATCGTTCCTCGCCCATTTAGGTGGCGACCTCTTAAAGTTGCGTGAAGCCTAAAACCCTCTGTTCTTGGCCCCGGGGTCCCATACGGTTTGTTAAGATCGACCGTGCAGTCTGGGTCATGGGTTAAGGGAGGCCGCCGGGGGGCGGTATGCATCATGATTGATTGGGAACGCGTCAAGGAATTGCGCGCCGAAATCGGCGCAGACGATTTCAGCGAAGTTGCGGTGATGTTCTTGGAGGAGGCTGACGACGCCGTCTCTCGCCTGTCAGCCAACATGTCCGCCAAGGCGCTGGAGGCGGATTTGCACTTTCTGAAGGGTGCGGCGCTGAACCTTGGGTTCGATGCGCTGTCGGGCCTGTGCCAGGAAGGCGAACGCCGCGCCGCTGCCGGTGACACCGGCGTCGATCTGGATGCGGTCCGGTCCACCTATTTCGCCTCGAAGTCCGCCTTTCAAAGCGGCGTCGATCAGGCCTTTGCGGCCTGACGCCCGTTCAGTTTGCCCGACGTCCCACGGCTTCCAGATCAATGGCATCCTCGGGTGCGGCCTTGTCTGACGCAGCACCGGGGCGGTTGATCAGCAAAGGCAGCAATTCGGACCCTGTGGCACTGGGGCCCGATGTCTCGGTCGGTTCGCGCCAGGACAGGGTATCAAACCCACCACAATTGCCGCAGATCGGCGCCCATTCCGAGTGGATGGCCTGACATTTGTCGCAGCACCACTGCGGCCCGCGCGGCGAGGTCAGCGCTTTGGACAGCCAGGCGCGCACCGTCGCGTCATCCGCCCCCTCGCCCCGTTCAACCGCCGCCATGATGGCCAGCGATCGATGCGTCGGGTGTGCCGTCGGCAGGTCACCCAATGCTCTACGGGCGGCCGAAAAATCCTCAGCGGCGATGTTCAATTCGGCCAAAAGCAGCCGGGTTTCGGGGTTTTCGGGATGCAGCGCCGTCAACACCCGGAACCGTTTCAGCCGTTGGTCCGGCGTCTCTTCCGGCTCGATCTGGGCAAAGGCGGCGGCAAGGTCGGGGTGCGGCGTCGCCTCCCACGCTTTTTTCAGCACGCGCACCGCATTCTTCTTGTCGCCCTTGTCCAGATAGGACCGCGCTGCCATCGCCGCCGCCGGTATCAGGTCAGGGGACAGCTTATTGGCCGCAATCGCCGCCTCTCGCGCCTCGATCGAGGCGTTTTCGTCAAACACCGTGCGCGCCTCTTGCAGGGCAAGAACGGCATCGCGGCGGCGGTAAACATCTTTCGGCAGGGCCCCGGATTTCCGCTGCGCGCCCAAGGTGGAGCGCGCACCCTTCCAATCGGCACTTTCGGATTGCAGCTTGAGCAGAATGTCCTGTGATTCGGCATGGCGCGGCTTCATCTCGAACGCCTTTTCCGCCAGCTTCAGCGCGGTTTCGGTATCCCCCTCGGCCAGTTTTTGTTTCAGCAGACCCCGAATACCGACAAACCGGGTGCGCGGATCGGCCAGCAATGCCTTGTAAGCCTCGGTCGCCTTGGTGCCGTCACCTGCGGCTTCGGCAGCTTGTGCCATCAGTAGGCTGGTCAGGCCAGGACGGTCAAGATACCCCTCCGCCCGCTGCGCTTTGATCAGCGCCAACCGCCCTTCGCCCGCCGCTAGGGCAATCAGGCCGTCAGCCAGCGCCTGATACCCCCGCGCCTCGCGGTTGCGGTCAAAAAAGCGCGACACGGCGGTTTCGTCGCCGTTCAAGAAGCGCAGAATGGCAATCAGCAGGCCGGTGGCTTTCATCAACAGCCACAAGACGGCCAGGGCCAGCAGAACGGCGACGATCGCTTGAATTGGCCCCAGCGTGAACTCCCATCCCGCCACGGCAAGCCGGACCACGCCTTCGATTTCCAGCAGACGGCCAGCGCCGAGGGTTGCCGCGGCC
The DNA here is from genome assembly GCA_945897655.1 of Pseudorhodobacter antarcticus. Taxonomy (GTDB): domain Bacteria; phylum Pseudomonadota; class Alphaproteobacteria; order Rhodobacterales; family Rhodobacteraceae; genus Stagnihabitans. The sequence continues at coordinate 6,054 of CAMDHB010000008.1, read as the reverse complement.
ACGATCACAACGAACAGGACGATTTTGACCAAAGACCAGATCATGTCCGCCCCCTACATTTCGGCTTTGGCAAGAAGGTCTTGCAAGGCAACCGTCGCGTCTTGGCGCACCGTGGCGCGGGCCAGCCAGCCCGACATGGCGGCCTGCGCCTCGGGCGGCAGGGATTGCAGTTCGGTCAGGGCAGTCGGAAGGTCAGCCGCCGCCAAGGCCGCTTCGGCGCGCGACAGGACGGCATCAGGATCGGTGCCTTCGCGCGGGGCCAGGGACCGCGCGCCGGTCTGGCCGCGCAGGAATGTCGCCAGACGGTCGGTCCAGCCCTGACCGGCATTCGCACGCAAGGCGGCTTCCAGTGCCATCCGCGCGGCATCGGGGAAACTTTCGCGCAGGGATTGCAGGCTTGGCAAGCCGGTTTCGGCATTTGCGGCAATCACCTCGGGCAACGCCACGTCCGAAAGTCCCGCCAGCGCCGCAGCAAAGGGCGCCCCACTGTCCAGGGCGGCCATGATCTGCCCCAGTGCGGCACGGTTGGCCGTGCTTTTCGCAATCGCCTCAGCCTCGGCCCGGATCGTGGCGATCTTGGCATCAACCTCGGCCAGCTTTTCGTCAACAGCCGTGGTGGCGGCAGTCAGGGCGGCGGCGGGAATACCATTGGTTTGCAGTTCAGTGACCGCGGCCTGCAAACTGGCCAGTTCGGTCTGATCCAGCGTCCCTGCGGCCTGCGGCAAGGCGGCAAGCGCTGTCAGCCGAACTTCCAGGTCATCTATCCGGGCCAAAAGCGGCGCAATATCGGGCGTGCCGGCGTTGCTACTGGCAGCCTCCAACGCCGAAACCCGGGCATCAAGCGCTGTGTCCACCATCGGCGCGCGGAGGTCCGACAGTTCGGCAACCGCTGCTTCCAGAGCCGCGATCCTGGTCGCCTGCGCGGCAACGTCCGCCTCGACCGAGGTCACAGACCCCATTGGCCAGCCACCCGGCACCACTTGGGCCAGGCCAAAGCCAAGAACCGCTGCCACCACACCACCCACAATCGGCAGAACCGGCGAGGCGCGGTTTTGTGCGGCGGGCGGGTTCGGGTCCGGTGCGGGCACCGCTTCGGCAATCGGGTCCGGTGTATCGGTCATAAGATGTCCTTCCTAACCTGTGGACTGCTGCGCGCACCGCCAGCCATAACCTAATGCGCGCAGGGTCCCGTGTTCAAGGTGGCGTGGGGTCCAGCAACCGCGATGTCACCGCCTGAAGCATGGCAGGGGCATCGGGATGCAGCGCAGTGGTCACGTCTTGGGGCGGGAAAGCGGCACCCGCGGCCTGACTGATCGCCACCACATGAACCCGGGCCCGCGCCCCGATCCGGGCCAGTTCCTGGGCCAGAATGGTTCCGGTCCGGGGGGAAAAGACAGGTGCCAGAACCGGGGTGTCCTGCTGCAGCAAATCGGTCGCCTCGGCGGTCAGGGGTTGGATGTTCTGGGCGTAAACTACGGCCGAAACGGTCTCTAATCCGCCATCAGACAATGCTTTTGCCAAATCAAATCGCGCCTCGCGTCCGCACAGGTATAGCAGCGGCCCAGCGTTAGACTGTGCCCGGATCAGCGCCAGCAAGGCCTGACCATCGCGCTCGGCGGACAGCGCTTCAAATCCCGCCTCGCTCGCAATCCGCGCCGTCTGCGCGCCCACACAAAAGGCATGTTTGGGCAAGGCCACGCCATCGGCAGCAATCCGCCTTGCCGCCTGCACGGCAGTCTCGGACGAGAAGATGACCCCGGTCCAATCGCGGCTTGGAAGATCGGGCGTCAGAAATGCGGGCACGATCAGCGGCGAGATCACAACCACCACATCCGGGACACGGGCGCGCAGGGCGTCGGCAAAGCGCTGGGATTGCGCTGCCGGCCGGGTCAACAAGATCGCAGATTGTGTGGCCATAGTCTTGGTGTTACCTGCGGCAGGGGTTTTGGGCAACGGCGGATGATGGGCGAAGGTCTGACCATTCTTGGGATCGAAAGCAGTTGCGATGATACGGCTGCCGCCGTCGTCCGCGCTGACCCACATCAAGGCGCTGTGATTTTGTCGTCCGAAGTGCAAGGCCAGACCGACCTGCACGCCGATTTCGGCGGCGTTGTCCCCGAAATCGCCGCCCGCGCCCATGTGGAACGGCTGGATCTGTGTGTGGAGCGCGCCTTGGCCAAGGCGGGCGTGGGTTTGGGCGATCTGGATGCGATTGCTGTCACCGCCGGGCCCGGCCTGATTGGCGGTGTCCTGTCCGGCGTGATGCTGGCAAAGGGGATCTGCGCCGCGACTGGCCTGCCGCTGATCGGGGTCAACCATCTGGCCGGGCACGCGCTGACGCCGCGGCTGACCGATGGGGTGGAATTTCCCTACCTGATCCTTCTCGTCTCAGGCGGGCATTGCCAGTTTCTGATCGTTAGCGGCCCGAACACCTTTGAACGCCTGGGCGGCACGATCGATGATGCCCCGGGCGAGGCGTTTGACAAGGTGGCAAAACTGCTTGGCCTGCCGCAACCCGGCGGTCCTGCGGTCGAACAGGCGGCACGTCTGGGCGACCCTGCACGCTTTCGCTTTCCCCGGCCGCTGTTGGACCGGCCCGGGTGCGATCTGTCCTTTTCCGGCCTGAAAACGGCGGTTCTGCGGGCGCGGGATGATCTGGTGGCGCGGCAAGGCGGCATCACCCAGCAAGACCGCAATGACCTTTGCGCCGGATTTCAGGCCGCTGTGGCCGCCGTTCTGGCCGAGAAATCCCGCCGTGCCCTGTTCATCTGCCTTGACCGCTCCTACCACCCCAAAGCCTTTGCCGTGGCAGGGGGTGTAGCCGCTAATGCGACCCTAAAGGCCGCATTAGAGACTGTTTCAGCCGCCACGGGTACCCCCTTCACCGCCCCGCCCTTGCGTCTTTGCACCGACAACGCGGCCATGATTGCCTGGGCCGGTCTGGAACGCTTCCGCACCGAAGGCCCAGATGCCATGACACTCGTCGCCCGCCCCCGCTGGCCGCTGGACCCCCGCGCTGCCCCGATGATCGGCTCGGGCAAGAAGGGGGCCAAGGCATGATCGGGATCGCCGGTGCCGGGGCCTTTGGCACGGCCTTGGCCATCGCCTTGGGTCAGGACAGCCGGGATGTCACGCTGTGGGCCCGGGATGGGGAGCAGGCGCAGGCCATGCGGCAGACCCGGCGCAACATGGGCCGCCTGCCGGACGGCCTGCTGCCCGCAAGCGTGACCGTGACCGCTGACCCGCTGGACCTGCGCGGGGCGGATGTCATCTTGTTGACCGTTCCGATGCAGACCCTTAGCGCCTTCCTGCGCGACCATCCGCAGGCTCTGACCAACTCGGCCCTGATCGCCTGCAGCAAAGGCGTTGACCTGAACACCCTGCAAGGGGCTACAGCCCTGATCCGGGCAGCTATACCACAGGCCGTGGCTGGCATCCTGACCGGCCCCAGTTTCGCCGCCGATATCGCCAAAGGCCTGCCGACGGCCCTGACATTGGCCGTGGCCGAGGGGGAGGGTCTGCAACACCTTCTCTCAACCCCGACGCTTCGCATTTACCGCACCACTGATGTCATCGGTGCCGAACTGGGCGGAGCGTTGAAGAATGTGATCGCAATCGCCGCCGGGGTCGTGCTGGGCGCGGGCTTGGGCGAATCGGCCCGGGCTGCCCTGATGACGCGGGGCTTTGCCGAAATGCTGCGCTTTTCCGCCAGCCTTGGCGCGCGGCCCGAGACGTTGATGGGCCTGTCCGGCTTTGGCGATCTGGTGCTGACCTGCACTTCGACCCAGTCGCGCAATCTGCGCTTTGGTCTGGCGTTGGGATCCGGTGCCGCCTTTGACCCGGGCGTGACGGTGGAAGGGGTTGCAACCTCTCGCGCTGTTGCGCGGATGGCGGCGGGCCTGCAGGTGGACATGCCCATTACCCGGATGGTCGCCGATCTGATTGACCAGAAGATACCCTTGGACCAAGCTGTGATCAGCCTGATGTCCCGACCCTTGAAACAGGAGTGATGATGCGCGTGGCCCTGATCTGCACCGACAAACCCGGTGCGCTGCAAATCCGGATGGACACCAGAACGGCCCATCTGGCCTATATCGAACAGACCGGCGTGGTCGAAATGGCGGGGCCGTTTCTGGGCACCGACGGGGCGATGACCGGGTCGCTGATTGTGTTGTCGGTGGACAGCCTGAAAGCGGCCCAAGGTTGGGCGGCGGGCGACCCCTATGCACTGGCTGGGTTGTTTGCCGATGTCAGCATTCGAGAATGGAAAAAGGTGATCGGCTGATGGCCTACTGGCTTTTCAAATCCGAACCCGACGCCATCAGCTTTCAAAGCCTTGTCGACAAGTTGCCTGTGGACGAGGAATGGCACGGCATCCGCAACTATGGTGCCCGCAACAACATGCGGCTGATGACGCTGGGGGAGCGGGCGTTCTTCTATCACTCCAACATCGGGAAAGAGATTGTCGGCGTGGTCGAGGTGACCCGTCTCAGCGCCCCCGAAAGTCAGGGCACCGACCCGCGCTGGGATTGCGTCCACTTTCGCCCCGTCGCGCGGCTGACCACGCCCATCGGGTTGGAGCGGTGCAAGCATGTGCCGGGGCTGGAGAAGATGGTATTGATCAACAACTCGCGGCTGTCGGTGCAGCCGGTGAGCGACGAGGAATGGCAGATCATCTGTGATCTGGGTGGTGTGGTGGATTTATAACCTACGGGGATTAAGGGAGGACAAAATGGAATTCATCAACGTTCTGGCGGCGGCTTTGGGGGCGTTTGCCTTTGGGGCGGTCTGGTACATCGCGATGTCAAAGCCATGGATCGCGGCGGCTGAGATTGCGGTCGATGCGAATGGGCGGCCGCAGGGAAATGGCAGCGTGATGCCGTTCGTGGTGGGTTTGCTGGCTATGGTAGTGGTTGCGGGCATGATGCGGCATGTGTTCGCGTCGTCCGGGATTGTCAGCATCGGGGGCAGCGTCGTGGCGGGGTTGGGGATCGGGGCGTTTCTGATCACGCCTTGGATGGCCATGAACTATGCCTTTTCCATGCGGAAACCGGCGCTGACGGTGATTGATGGGGTGAATTCTGTGGTGGGTTGCGCGATCATGGGGTTGATCTTGGGGCTGTTCTGAGGCGGAGAAAAAACGGGGGCCCCCTACCCCTAAGGGACCCCCATCCACCCCACGTGCTCCCTCAGCACCACACGTGTTCGATAAAGGTCCCGGACATGATGTCCTTGGGTTGGGTATAGGGGTTCCCTGCGAGTCGTGCAAAGGGAAAGCCCCTTGGATTTGAGGCAAAGCTGGCCGGATTTGCGGAGCGTCCACATGTGGACACTTTGCAATATTCAATAAAATCAATATTTTGCCGATTTTCATTAACCAGGTGGAAAGGTTTGCCGCAGCTTTTTGCGCTGCGCTGGGCAGCCACGGGCCCGCACCCTGCCGAACCCTTTTCAAAAGGTTAACTCAAGCAACCAAGACCTTGATCTTATTGTGCTTTGGGCGATGTCGATATCTGGACACCCTGATCTTATGCGTAGACGGCCTCTTTGCCGAAATGCTTGGTCAGCATGTAATAAACAACTGCCCGGTATTTGTGGCGGTCTGACCGGCCATAGGTATCAATCACAGCGTCGATCGCCTCGGTCAGGGCGGGGCCATCGGGCAGGCCAAGCTTCTTGATCAGGAAGTTGCGCTTGATCGTCTCAACCTCGGCCTCATCCGACCCGGCCACGGTCGCGGCGTCGGCATCATAAATCGCCGGGCCGCAACCGATGGTCACCTTGGTCAACAGGGCCATGTCGGGATTGATCCTGCATTTGGTCTGCAAATCTTCGGCGTATTTCGCAATCAAGTCGTCGCGCTTGCCCATTCCATCCCCCCATATCCGGGCCTGTCCGGCCCAAAGCACTGCTGGGCACACTAGGTCAGTGCGCCCCGCAGACAAAGGAAAATGTTCCGGCGGGTTTCCCCATCGGCAATCAGTAGCGGTAGTGCTCCGACTTGAACGGGCCTTCGACGCTGACGCCGATATAGTCGGCCTGATCGCGGCGCAG
>CAMDHB010000007.1 GCA_945897655.1 Pseudorhodobacter antarcticus | reverse complement strand
CACCGACGTCCTGACCCTGACCGATGGCGGCATGGTCATGCCCTTCCTGCCCTCCGGGGACTACACCGCCGCCGCCCGCGCCCTTCAGGGCCGCGAGGTCGGAGGCATCATCGGCATGCGCGACTGGTCCAGAGGTCTTGAATCCGCCCTTGGCCTTGGCACCGCCCCAAAATCGCTGGACCACGACGAACCCCACTTTGCCCTGCCCCTGTTCAACCTGACCCTGCCCGACGGCCCTGGCCAGATCCTTCCCCTGTCTGACGCCCCGGCGGAGGTGATCAAATCCTGGATGCTGGACTATCAGCTTGCCACCCTGAACACCCCACCCGACCAGGCCCCCCAGCGCGTGACCGACAGCTATGCCACCTACACCGCCAACCGCAGCCATGTCGTGCTGATGGACGCAGGCACACCCCTTGCGATGACCGGCTTCAATGCCCAACTCCCCCTTATCGTGCAGGTTGGCGGCGTCTATACCCCGCCGCATTTGCGCGGTCAGGGCCATGCGCGCCGCGCCGTGGCGCTGCATCTGGCACAGGCGCGGGACAGGGGCGTTGAACGCGCCACCCTGTTTTCCGCCAGCGACATGGCCGCGCGGGCCTACCGCGCGATTGGATTTTCGCAGATCGGCGACTGGTCGCTGATCCTGCTGCTGAACAAGGAAGTGGTGTGATGTCCCTGATCCGCCCCGAGGTTACCGATCTGATCTGGCGCGCGCGCGAGGTGGTCTGGGCCAGCCTTGTCGTCGGGGCCGGGCTGTGGCTGATCACGCTGGGCGGCTATGTCCTGATCCCGCTTGGGGCCGTGATTGGCGGCATCGGCCTTGTTTTGGCCGTGACCGCCTTCCGCCGGATGCGGTTCGAACAATCCGTCGCCGCCCCCGGTCTGGTGGAACTGGACGAGGCGCAGGTGGGCTATATGGGCCCCGAAATCGGCGGCTACCTGAGCCTGAACGAGCTTGTCGAACTGCGCCTGTTGTCCCTGCGGGGCCGTAGGGTCTGGCGTTTGAAACAGGCCGATGGGCAGGCCCTGCTCATTCCCGTGGATGCCAAGGGGGCCGAGCGTCTGTTTGACGCATTTGCCAACCTGCCCGGCATGGACACCAGCACCCTTGTCGAAGCGCTTGGCAAACCTGCCCTGCCCACAGACGGCGCCATCACCCTCGCCGCCGAAACCCGCGTCATTTGGCGCCGGACAGGCAAAGGCATCATCGCAGGGTAAAGGCTTTATCGCAGGACTGGGCCGGGACCGGAAAAGCGATCATCCAGTGGATGATCGCCCGTGTCCCATGCCGAGAGGCGCAAGCCGACGGCATTCCAGCGGTGGGGCTGGGTGCTGTGGGAAAAGCAATCGTGATGCGCCCGACCGCGGGTGGAAGCGGAACGCGCCCGCCCGGGGGGCGGTCGGGCGCGTCACGAATTGCTTTGGGCAATTCGTGGAAGATAAGAAAGACAGACGAAGGTTTTGTGATCATTGCTTCCGCGGTCTTGACTCGCGGCCTCAGTCAAGACACCTCTACGCCCTGTCGAAGCATCCGCGAAAGGCCTGCCCCCCATGTCCATTCCTCAGTCTGGCGGCGGTCCCATCGAAGACTTCTCGCAACTCGCAGCCCTTCTGGAATCCGGCAACAAACCGAAATCCGATTGGCTGATCGGCACCGAGCATGAAAAGTTCGGCTGGCTGACCGACACCCGCAAACCCCTGCCCTACGCCGGGGACCGCTCCATTTCCGCCCTGTTCGCGGGCCTGCAAGCCCAACACGGCTGGACCCCCATTGCTGAGGGCGACAACATCATCGGCATGACCCGCAACGGGGCCAACATCAGCCTTGAACCCGGCGGCCAGTTCGAACTGTCCGGTGCGGCCCTGCCCAACATGCACGACGTCGCGGCTGAGTTGCAAACCCACTTGGACGAAGTGCGCGGCATTGCCGACCCCCTTGGCATCCGCTTCATGGGCATTGGTGCAGCCCCCGAATGGTCCGGCACCGACATGCCCGTCATGCCCAAGGGCCGCTACCGCCTGATGACCGATTATATGGGCCGCGTCGGCACCCATGGCACGCAAATGATGTACCGTACCTGCACCGTGCAGGTGAACCTCGACTACGCGTCTGAGGCGGACATGGTGAAAAAGCTGCGCGTGGCCCTGGCGTTACAACCCGTCGCCACTGCCCTCTTCGCCTCCTCCCCCTTCTTCGATGGCAAACTGAACGGCCACAAATCCTGGCGTTCCCGCATCTGGCGCGGCCTTGATAACTCTCGCACCGGCATGCTGCCCTTCGCCTTTGACGGCGATTTCGGTTTCCAGAAATATGTCGATTGGGTCCTCGATGTGCCCATGTATTTCGTCTACCGCGACGGAAAATACATCAACGCCCTGGGCCAGAGCTTCCGCGATTTCCTTGCTGGCAACCTGCCTGCCCTGCCCGGTGAAAAGCCCACCCTGTCCGACTGGGCCGACCATATGACGACGGTGTTCCCCGAAGCCCGAGTCAAGAAATACATCGAAATGCGTGGCGCAGATTGCGGCGATCAAGCCCATATCAACGCCCTGCCCGCCTTCTGGGTGGGCCTGATGTACGACCAGACCGCCCTTGATGCCGCCTGGGACCTCGTCAAAGGCTTCGACACAGAAACCCGCGAGGAATTGCGCGTCGATGCCTCGGTCCGTGGCCTTCAGGCCCAGTCCGGTGACTTCAAACTCCTCGACCTAGCCCGCGCCGCCGTGGGCCTGTCCCACGCGGGGCTCGCCACTCGTGGCTTGGGCGAAGAGGCATTCCTCGCCCCCCTCGTGCAATCCTTGGTGCTGGAAGAGGTTCAGGCCGACCGCTGGCTGAAGCTGTATCATGGCGAATGGGCAGGCGATCTGGGCCCGATCTATCAGGCCTCCAGCCTGTAACCCTGACCCCAAGTAGGTCGGGGTTCACCCCGACTCTTCCCTGACGTAGCCAATCACAAAGGCCCTGACCTTCGCCTCTGCCATCTCACACGGCTTCAACACATCCCCCGCCGCCAGATGGTACAAGTTCAGGCTGACAAAATCCGGCCCCGCCAGATCATGGGCATACAGCTTGACCCTCCGCCCTCTGGTGTAGGTGGTCTTTTCCACACGCCAGCGCCGCCCCAGATACAGGCCAAGGGAATGGCCCTCCGGGATGGCATTCAGCGCGGTGCGAAAGGGGTCCGGTGCGGACATTGGTTAATGCTTTATGAACAGAAAAACGTAAATCCTTGATATTGCAAGATAAGTCAAAGCGTCCACATGTGGACGCTCACGCCTTCTTCTGCCCAATCCTCGGTTCGGTGCCCGCCTTGATCCGCTCCAGATTGGCCCAGTGGCGGATATAGACCAGCACTGTCAGGATCATCGCCAGAAAAATCATCTGCCCCTGCCCGAACACAACCAACCACAGCGAACTCAGCGCCGCCGCCGTCAGCGCCGCCAGCGAGGATATCCGGGTGACCGCCGCCGCGACAGCCCATGTCGCACAGCAGGCCAACCCCACCGGCCAGGCCAGCGCCAGCAGGGTGCCCAGAAACGTCGCCACCCCCTTGCCGCCCCGGAACCCCAACCACACCGGGAACAGATGGCCCAGAAAGCTCATCAACGCCGCCAGCTGCGCCGCATCCTCGCCCACCGCCGCCCGGGCCAGCAGCACCGCAACGCCCCCCTTGGCCGCGTCCAGGATCAACGTCGCCGCCGCCGCCCGCTTGTTCCCGGTCCGCAAGACATTGGTCGCCCCAATGTTACCCGACCCGATCGCCCGCAGATCCCCCAACCCCATCGCCCGGGTGATGACAATCCCAAACGGGATCGATCCCAGCAGATAGGCCAACACCGCCACAATGGCCAACAACGGATAGGAGGAGGTGATTTCCGGCATCGCTTACCCCTTGAACACCTGCGTTCCACCGACCCAGGTCGCCAGCACCTTACCCTCCATCCGCTGCCCGTCAAACGGGGTGTTCTTGGATTTCGAATGCAGGGTGAACCGGTCCAGCAAAAATGGCGCATCGGGGTCAAACAGCACCAGATCGGCAGGAGCGCCTTCCGCCAACCGCCCCTGCGCCAACCCCAACCGGTTGGCCGGGTTCAGGCTCATCGCCCGCCACAGCTGCGGCAAGCTGACCATCCCGGAATGATAAAGGCGCATCGCGGCAGGCAGCAGTGTCTGCAACCCCACCGCCCCCGACGCCGCCTCCTCGAACGGCAACCGCTTGCTCTCCTCATCCGCCGGGGTGTGGAAGGAACTGATCACATCAATCTCCCCCTCCGCCACCGCCTCGACCATCGCCATCCGGTCATCTTCTGACCTGAGCGGCGGGGTGAGTTTGAAGAAGGTCCGGTAGTCGCCCACATCCAACTCATTCAGCGTCAGATGATGGATCGACACCCCCGCCGTCACGTTCAACCCATTCTTCTTGGCCCGCTCCAACGCAGGCAGTGACCGCGCCGTCGTGATCTGATCCGCATGATAGGCCACCCCGGTCATCTCAACGAGGCCCAAGTCCCGGTCCAAGCCCATCCGCTCCGCCATCGGGCTGACCGAGGGCAACCCATACAGACTGGCAAACTTCCCATGCGTCGCCGCCGCCCCCGCAGACAGGCCGGGTTCCTGCGGATGCCCCACCACCAGCGCCTTCAAACTGCGGGCATAGGTGAACGCCCGCCCCAAAGCCTTGGTGTTGGTCGACACGTGAAAAATATCGGAAAACGCCACCGCCCCGGCATCGAGCAAGAACCCGATCTCGGTCATCTCCTCGCCCAACCGCCCCTTGGTCAGCGCCGCCATATGCCGGATGCGGACAACACTCTCTGCCGCCCGCCGCGTCACAAATTCCAGCGTTTCCGGCGTATCAATCGATGGCGACGTATCCGGCCTTGCGATGATGGTCGTCACCCCCCCCGCCGCCGCCGCCAACCCCGCCGAGCGAAACGACTCCTTATGCCGCTCCCCCGGCTCGCCAATCTTGACGCCCCAATCCACAATCCCCGGCGCCAGACACATTCCCCCACAGTCGAAAACCTCCGCCCCCTTCGGCGCCGCCCCCCGCCCGACAATCACGCCATCCTTTAAGGTAAGGGAACCCAAGGAGTCCGTCCCCGCCTCGGGGTCGATCAGGCGGGCATTGGTGAGGTGGAGGGTCATTCTCTTTCCCATACTTGCTTTGCAGCGTCCAAGGCCTGTTGCCGTTCGTCTGCGGAAAGCCCAGACATGACAATATCACTCCCGAACAGCTTTTGGCGCAGACTTGCTTTTTCGTCTACAAAGGTGACTGGTCGCTTGTTTGATCGCAAAATACAGGTCTCAAGGCGGATTTGTCGAACAGGATTGCTGCGGCCTATAGAAATCTGCATGATCCGCCGCGAAGTTATCGCGTAGATCATTGTATGCGGATCCCGATATATCTGGGCAATCGTTCGCATGCCGGAAACAAGTACAGCGACAAATACAACCAAAATGAAGAGAAACATCAATCCGCCTACCGTCCAAGCCAAAAACAGAACTTGAATGGCCCACTTTGGCTCCGAAGGAAGTGAAAGTAAGGCATTGGGAAGACCTGTAAGGACGTAGCCCAAACATGCAATCAAGAAGAGCCAAGGAGGTATTCCAAACGCTAGTCCCGGAAGCATTACCTTTTCCGACTTTGTTGTAGTCCAATGCACCGTTTCGCCCGGCAACAAGTAAGGCGACAACATTTGCGCTGCTTGGTGCTCTGGCTCCATTCTAGGGATCAACTCCCCCACCACACCACCAACCCGGTGATCACAAAAATCACCACCAAAGCCACCGTGGCGACCATGCCGCTGATCCGCGCATCCGACATCGGCTTTTTCATACCATCACCCCCACCGCCGCCCGGCCCCGCTCGGCCCGCAGGTTGCGCGCCAAAAGGTCCATGCAGGCCATGCGGACGGCCACGCCCATCTCGACCTGCTCCTGAATGACCGACCGGTTGATGTCATCGGCAATCTCGCCGTCAATCTCGACCCCGCGGTTCATCGGGCCGGGGTGCATCACGATGGCATCGGGCTTGGCATGGGCCAGCTTCTCGGCGTCCAGGCCGTAGCGGTGGTAATACTCCCGTTCGGACGGGATGAACCCGCCATCCATCCGCTCTTTCTGCAGCCGCAGCATCATAACCACATCGGCGCCCTTCAGCCCCTCGGCCATATTGTCATAAAGCTCGCAGCCAAAGTCCTGCACTCCCGGCGGCATCAGCGTGGGCGGGGCGATCAGGCGCAGGTTGTTTTCCATCTTGCCCAGCAGGATCAGGTTGCTGCGGGCGACCCGCGAATGCGCAATATCGCCACAAATCGCCACGGTCAGTCGCTGGATCCGCCCCTTGGCCCGGCGGATCGTCAATGCGTCCAGCAGGGCCTGCGTGGGATGTTCGTGCCGCCCATCGCCCGCGTTCAGCACCGCACAATTCACCTTGGAAGCCAGCAGATTGACCGCCCCGCTGGAGGGGTGCCGCACCACCAGCAAATCCGGCCGCATCGCGTTCAGCGTCATCGCCGTGTCAATCAGCGTCTCACCCTTTTTCACGCTGGAGGAGGCCACCGACATGTTCATCACATCCGCCCCAAGCCGTTTCCCGGCCAGTTCGAACGAGGCTTGCGTCCGCGTCGAATTCTCGAAGAACATGTTGATCTGCGTCAGCCCGGCCAACACATCCGACTGTTTCACCGTGCGACGGTTCAGGTCGACATAGCGGTCGGCCAGATCCAGCACGGACAGGATTTCGGCGGGTGAGAGGTGTTCGATGCCAAGCAGATGGCGGGCGCGGAAGGACATGGGCGGAACTCCTCGATTTCCGGGCTTATGCCCCAGCTTCAGCCGTTTGGAAAGGGCGGAGCGGGAATGGACACTGCCCCCGGTCAGCCCTACCTTGGGCCCATGGGAATCGATCCGAACATTCTGGCCCCCGAAGGCTGGCACGCTGCCCTTGCCGCGCTGGAGTGGCAGATGGATCTGGGCGTGACCGAGATCACGGGTGAGGACCCGGTGGACCGTTATGCCCTGCCCGACAGCCTGAAACCCACCCCTGCGGTGGCCAAGGCCGCGCCGACTGGGCCACCACCGCTGGCGGATCCGGTCGCAGTTGCCCGCCACTTGGCAGCGACTTGCGATAGCCTGGACGCCCTGCGGCAGGCGATCACCGGTTTTGATCTGTGCGAGTTGAAGCGGGGGGCCAAAAGCACCGTCTTTGCGGATGGCAACCCGTCCGCGCGGGTTCTGGTTCTGGGCGAGGCACCGGGCCGGGACGAGGACGTTGAGGGCCGCCCCTTCGTGGGCCGCGCCGGGCAACTGCTGGACCGGATGTTCGCCGCCATTGGCCTGTCCCGCACCAGCCCTGACCCTGCAACCGCCCTTTATATCACCAACGTCATGCCCTGGCGCCCGCCGCAGAACCGCGACCCCTCGCCCGAGGAAATCGCCATGATGCGCCCCTTTGTGGAGCGGCATATCGAACTGGTGGACCCTGCCGTGATCGTGGTGATGGGCAATACTCCGTGCCAGTGCCTGCTGGGCAGCAAGGGCATTCTGCGGCTGCGGGGAAACTGGGCGCAGGCGCTGGGCCGTCCGGTGCTGCCGATGACCCACCCGGCCTATCTGCTGAGGAACCCCTCGGCCAAGCGTGAGGCTTGGGCGGATCTGTTGAGTTTGAAGGGAAGGTTGCGATGAGCCGGATTGATGAGACCCGCGAGTTTGTTCCGGTCAGGATTGCGGTGCTGACCGTGTCGGACACAAGGACGGCGGCGGAGGATCGGTCGGGGGATACGCTGGTCGAGCGGCTGACGGGTGCAGGGCATGTTCTGGCGGCACGGGGGATTGAGCGGGACGAGAGGACGGCGATTGCGGGGCATTTGCGGCGGTGGATTGCGGACCCGGCGATTGATGTGATCCTGACCACGGGTGGCACGGGGCTGACGGGGCGGGATGTGACGGTCGAGGCGCACCGGGATGTTTATGAGAAAGAGATTGAGGCGTTTGGGACGGTCTTTACGATGGTATCGATGGGCAAGATTGGCACCAGCGCCGTGCAAAGCCGGGCTTGTGGGGGGGTGGCGGGGGGGACCTATCTGTTCGCCCTGCCGGGCAGCCCGGGGGCCTGCCGGGATGCCTGGGCTGAGATTTTGAAATGGCAGCTGGATTACCGCCACAAGCCCTGCAATTTCGTGGAAATCATGCCGAGGCGGGAGGAGCATAAGCGGCGGAAGTGAGGTGTCCACATGTGGACACTTTGTGGTTTCGTTTGAAAACAATGACTTGGAATTATACGTTCATATAATGGAAAGGTTTGCGCCTCGCTTTCTTCCACGAATTGCCCAAAGCAATTCGTGACGCGCCCGACCGCCCCCAGGGCGGGCGCGTTCCGCTTCCGCCCGCGATCGGGCGCGTCGCGATTGATTTTCCCGCTGCACCAAGGCCAGCCGCTGCAATGCCGTCGCGTTGCCGCTCCGGCATGGGACCGGGCGATCCTCCCCTGGAGGATCGCTGATCCGGTCCCGGCGCCCCCACGGTCAGGACAGGACAGGCGGCAAATTGAACCCGCGCAGCATGTCGGCCACCGGGGCGGGGCGTTTGCCTTCGCGCTGGGCTTCGGTCACTTCAACGGCGCCAGACCCGCAGGCGATGGTGAACCCCTCCAGAACCTGCCCCGGCGCGCCCTGCCCTGACACGACGCGGGAGCGCAGGAGTTTCACCCGTTCGCCCCCGATATCAACCCAAGCGCCGGGAAAGGGCGACAGGCCACGGATCTGGCGGTCAACTTCGGTGGCGGGACGGGTCCAGTTGATGCGGGCTTCGGATTTGTCGATCTTGGTGGCGTAGGTCACGCCCTGTTCGGGTTGCGCTAAGGGGGTCAGGGTGGGCAGGCGCGCAAGGGCGTCAACGATCAGGGCAGCACCCATGGTGGACAGACGGTCGTGCAGTTCGGCGGTGGTTTCCTCTGGCGCGATCGGGGTGCTGTGTCGCAACAGAACGGGGCCGGTATCAAGGCCAGCCTCCATCTGCATCACGCAGACACCGGTTTCGGCATCGCCTGCCATGATGGCCCGGTGAATGGGTGCAGCCCCCCGCCAACGGGGCAGCAAAGAGGCGTGGATGTTCAGGCAGCCTGCCTTGGGTGCGGACAGAATGGCAGGCGGCAGGATCAGGCCATAGGCCACCACAACGGCCACGTCGCTGCGCAGCAATTCGAATTCATGCTGCACCTCTTCGCTGCGCAGCGAAACCGGGTAACGCACGAGAATACCAAGGGTTTCGGCTGCAGCCTGAACTGCGCTTTTCCGGTCAGCCTTGCCACGACCTGCGGGACGGGGCGGTTGGCTGTAGACCGCAACAATTTCATGCTGCGCAGCAATCGCCTGCAGGATGGGCACCGAAAACTCGGGCGTGCCCATCAAAACCACCCTCATACGCGCCGCCTGATCTTGTCTGCCTTGGCCACCAACATCTTGCGTTTCAGGGGCGACAGGTGGTCGATGTACAGCTTGCCGTTCAGATGGTCGATCTGATGCTGGACGGATGTGGCCCACAGGTTGACCATCTCGCGATCCTCAACCACGCCATCCGCATTCAGATAGCGCACGGTCACCGCCCGGGGGCGCGAGATGACGGCAGAGACGCCGGGCAGGTTGGGGCTGGCCTCCTCATGCTCGCGCATCTGGAATGAGGCGTGCAGAACCTCGGGGTTGGCCATCAGGATGGCCTGACCGCGCGTGTCGGAACAATCGACCACGGCCAGACGCAAGGACACCCCGATTTGCGGGGCGGCAAGGCCATAGCCGGGCATCGCATCCATCACCTCGACCATATCAGCCCAGATTGCCTGCACCTCGGGCGTGATCGCGGCCACAGGGGTGGCGATGGATTTCAGAATGGGGTGGGGATAGGACAGGCAGGTTTTCATGGCCGAACCTGTGCTTCGGCCGTTGCCCGCGCCTCCGGTGAGAGGTGGTCCAGCGTCAAGATGCCGTCCAGGTGGTCAATCTCGTGTTGGGCGCAGATGGCGCGGAACCCGGTCAGCTTTTGCGCGGCAATGGCACCTTCGGGGGTGGTCCAACGCAGGATGATGGCGCTGGCCCGGGTGACATCGGTGATCGGGCCGGGGATGGACAGGCAGCCTTCGGGGCCGGTGGCGGTTTCGTCAGAGCGCCAGATAATCTCGGGGTTGATGAAAATCTCGGGCGTGTGCGGGCCGGTTTTCCAGGTGGCATCCATCACGAAAAGCCGGGTCAGATGGGCAACCTGCGGGGCCGCCAAACCGCGCCCCTGGGCCGCATACATGGTATCCAGCATGTCACGCGCCAGGGTCAGGGTGCCGTCATCGACGGAGGCCCGCGTGCTGACCTGCGACAGGCGCGGGTCGGGCCAGTACAGGACGGGCAGAACGGTCATCCGCTCCGCCCTTCGCGCGCAAGTTCGCGCTTCAGCTTTTCCATCTTGCGGGTGATCAACTGGCGTTTCATCAGGCCCAGGTAATCAATGAACAGCTTGCCGTTCAGGTGGTCAATCTCGTGCTGAACGCAGGTGGCCCAGATGCCTTCAAACGTCTCGACCTGGGACGCGCCATTTTCATCCAGCCAAGAGACGGTGGCGCGGTCCGGGCGCTGGACATCGGCATATTGTTCGGGGATGGACAGGCACCCCTCCTCATACGTGTTCAGCGTGTCGGACACCCAGATGATTTCGGGGTTGAACAGGATCAAGGGGCGCGCGGTGTCGGGCGCCTTCATGCAATCCATCACGATCAGGCGTTTGGTCACGCCGACCTGTGGTGCCGCAAGCCCAATGCCGGGCGCATCATACATGGTTTCCAGCATGTCGCTGGCCAGACGGCGCAAATCAGCCGTGATTTCCCGGATGGGATCACACAGCTTCTTGAGCCTTGGGTCAGGGTGGATCAGAATGGGGCGGATCATGTCAGCGGATTTACGGTGCGGGCGGGTTTGGTGCAAGAGGGGCGGTGCAACCGACCCCCAACAAAGACAGGGACGGACTATGGACTTTGACGAGCAGATCAACCGCTTTGGCACCCATTCGGTCAAGTGGGACATGATGGAGCCGATGTTTGGCGTTCCGGCCAAGGACGGCATTGCGATGTGGGTGGCGGATATGGAGTTTCGCCCGCCGACCTGCGTGCAGGCAGCGTTGGAGGGGATGCTGGCGCATGGGCTGTACGGATACTTCGGGGATGAGAGCAAATATCTGGCGGCGATCCAGTGGTGGATGAAGACGCGGCATGGCTGGGATGTGGACCCTGCGGCCGTGTTCACCACGCATGGGTTGGTGAACGGGACGGGGCTGTGTGTGGATGCCTTTACCGAGCCGGGGGATGCCGTGGTGCTGACGACACCGGTGTACCACGCCTTTGCGCGGGTGATTGCGGCGGGGGGGCGGTCGGTCACCGAATGCCCGCTGGTGGTGAAGGATGGCCAGCAGACGATGGATTTTGCGGCCTGGGATGGGTTGATGACCGGCAAGGAGCGGATGTTCATCCTGTGCTCACCCCACAACCCCGGGGGACGTGTCTGGAGCCGTGAGGAGTTGAAGGGGGTCGCCGATTTCTGCAAACGGCACGATCTGGTGTTGGTGTCGGATGAGATTCACAGCGATCTGGTGATGCCGGGGCAAAAGCATACCGTGATGGCCCATGTGGCCGAGCGGGTTGTGATGATGACGGCCACGACCAAGACCTTCAACATCGCGGGGGCGCATATTGGCAATGTGATCATTCATGATCCGGAGTTGCGGGCCAGGTTTGCGAATTCGATGATGAAGATGGGAATTTCGCCCAATTCGTTCGGAATGTTCATGGCGACGGCGGCCTATAGCCCCGAAGGTGCGGCATGGGTCGATGCCTTGGTCGCCTATCTGGATGAAAACCGCCGGGTGTTTGATGCGGGGGTGAATGCGATTCCGGGGGTCAAGTCGTTGCCGCTGCAGGCAACTTACCTCGCTTGGGTCGATTTCGCGGGCACTGGCATGACGGTGGCCGAGTTTACCGGTCGGGTGGAGAAGGGTGCACGGATTGCGGTGAACCACGGGGCGCCGTTCGGCAAGGGGGGGGAAAGCTATCTGCGGTTCAACCTGGCCCTGCCGCGCGCGCAGGTGGTTGAGGCGGTGGCGCGGCTGCAGGCGGCGTTTTCCGATCTGCAATGACCGGGTGGGCGCGGCTGTTATCCCTGATCGCCCTGCTGGCGGTGGTGACGGCGGCCGCGCTGATGTTCTGGCTGAAACCGGTGGAGCCGGTGCCCGAGGGTGGGTTGGCCTCGGTCAGCCGGATTGTGGTTGAAAAATCGGCGCGGCGCATGACGGTCTATGACGGCACGGTTGCGCAGCGCAGCTATCCCATCGCGCTGGGGTTCAGCCCCGAGGGCGACAAGTTGCGTGAGGGCGACGGGCGCACGCCGGAAGGGCTTTTCCGGATTGACCGCAAGAACCCCGGCAGCGCCTTTACCCTGTCACTGGGGCTGGACTATCCGCAGGCGGAAGATCGCGCACGGGCCAAGGCGGGCGGCTATGATCCGGGCGGGGATATCATTATTCACGGGCAGCCCAATGCCATGCCTGATGAGGCGCAGATCATGGGCGATTGGACGGCGGGGTGCATCGCCGTCAGCAACGCTGCGATTCGCGAAATTTTCGCGGCAACCGAACTGGGGACGGTGGTTGAGGTCAGGCCTTAGTGAGGTAGCCTATGGGTGCGTTTTCGTCGCGCCAGAAGTCCAACGGGGGGCGTTCGTTGACCATTGTGGAGCGTTTGAATTCACAAACCAACTCATCCCCCTCGGCCACGGAAGCGACGATAAGGCATTGAAATATATGGCGTGCACCGTCGTAGACATCCACCAGACCGCGCAGTTGCGGGGTCAGTTTCGCGTCCAGAACCATGCCATCATGCCAAAAGCGCAGGACGGGAAACACCGCCTGACCCACCTGGACGCGCAGGCGGGACTTGCGGCGCTGTTCGGATTTGCGGGCCTGTTCCAGCCCGTCGCGGACTTCTTTTGACAGAAAATTCAGCATTACACCCTCACCTGCACACAGTTTGCGCTGCACAAACCAAACTTCAAGTTAACACAGAAGGATGATCTTTTTGCGAATACGGCGTGGCGCATTGGCCACGGTGACGCTGGTGGACAGGCCACCCGGGGGTTTCACACCCCCGGGACCTGCTGGTTCCAAGGAACCACCAGGTCCGCCCCCGTGGAGTTTTTGGACCAGAATGAAGCGAAATTTTAGTCAAATTGTTTGGGTTATGCGATAGGGTGGGGGAAGTGTAACGGGAGTGTTCCATGCGTTTGCCCACGATTGCCGTGATGTTTGGTCTTATGGCCAGTCCGGCCCTGTCTGCGCCCTGCGGCGGTGATTTCAATGCGTTTCTGAATGCGATGTCGGAGGAAGCGGCAGCGCAAGGCCTGCCACGCCGCGCGATTGACGCCTTCATGTCCGGGGCAGAGCGGGATGCGGCGGTGATCAAGGCGGACCGGGCGCAGGGAATTTTCCGCAAGACATTTCTGGAGTTTTCGCAAAGTCTGATCAGCAAGAACCGGATTCAGGGGGCGGCTAGCAATTCGCAGAAGTTCGATTCCAGTTTCAGGGCGGCAGCGGACCGGTATGGCACGCCACGCGGGATCATTCTGGCGTTCTGGGCGTTCGAGACGGATTTTGGTCAGGTGCAGGGCGATTTCAACACCCGCAATGCGCTGCTGACGCTGGGGCATGATTGCCGGCGGCCGGAGTTGTTTCAGCCGCAGATCCTGGCCGGGATTGCCCTGACGGCGCGGGGCGATCTGGACCCGGCCACGACCAAGGGCGCGTGGGCGGGTGAGATCGGGCAGGTGCAGATGTTGCCTGCGGATATTCTGGAGCGGGGCGTGGATGGAGACGGCGACGGGCATCTGACGCTGAAAACCAGCGCTCCGGACGCCATTCTGTCGGCCTCGCATATGTTGCAGTTTCATGGCTGGCGGGCGAATGAGCCTTGGATGCAGGAGGTGACGGTGCCCGCCGGGCTGGACTGGTCCAAGACTGGGCTGGACACCGAGTTGACGGGGCGGGAGTGGGCCTCGATGGGGGTGGAGCCGCGAGAGGGGCGGCTGGCAAACCTGCCTGCGTCGCTGCTGTTGCCGCAGGGGCGGAAGGGGCCGGCGTTCATCGTTTATCCGAACTACAAGGTTTTGTTCAATTGGAACAAGAGCTTCGTCTATGTGACCACCGCTGCCTATTTCGCCACACGGATTGAGGGGGCGCCGCCTTATAATGCAGGCGAGCCTGATCCGGCGCTGTCATTGGAGGCGGCGAAGGCGTTGCAGGAAAAGCTGGCGGCGATGGGGTATGATGTGGGCAAGATTGACGGGATCATCGGGGCCGGGACGCGCCGGGCGGTGCAGTTGGAGCAACAGCGGTTGGGATTGCCCGCCGATGGCTGGCCCACCCAAGCATTGTTGGACGCGCTATGATGCCGGTCACGATGGCGGAGTTGATGGCCGCCCTGCCGGATATTCTGGCGGCCCCCAAGACGGATGCGCCGATTGACAGCCTGTGCCTGCGGCCCGGGCGGGGGGAGCGGGCGTTTCCTGACCGGATCGTGATGACCAAGGCGGGTGGCATACCGGGCGAACGGTGGGCGACTGAGCCGTGGTTGCGGCTGGCCGATGGCAGCCCGGACCCGCGAATACAGGTGTCGATCCTGCCGGTTCGGGTGATGGATCTGGTCTGGCGCGACAGGGTGGGAACGCCGCATCCGGGCGACCCGATTGTGGCGGATCTGGATTGCGGGTTGGCCAACTTGCCGGTGGGCACGCTGGTGCAGGCGGGGACGGCAGTTCTGCGGGTGTCGGATGAGTTCAACGCGGGCTGTGCCAAGTGGAAGGTGCGCTACGGTGCCGATGCGCGGGCGTTTATGGATGCGCCGGGGCATGAGGCGCTGCGGCTGCGCGGGGTGTTGTGTTCGGTTGAACAGGACGGCGAGGTGACGCTGTCGGACCGGTTGCAGGTGTTGCGAAACGCTTAAGATTTGCGGCGAAGTCGCGTGTTAGTCTTTTGGAAAGGTGCGTCAGGCAGCCTGACCCTTGGGTAGTGTGAACTGAACTTGGGTGGGTTGAATGGCATATGCTTTTCCGGGCGAAGGGGCCCTGGACTATTTTCCATGCACATATGGCACGTCGCGGCTGATGTTCCGGGGGCCGAGGCGGTCTTTGGACCGGCCGTATATTGCGTTTCTGGGGGGGACGGAGACCTATGGCAAATATGTGCCGGACCCGTTTCCCGATCTGGTGGAGGATGAGATTGGCTATGCGTCGGTCAATCTGGGCTGCGTGAATGCGGGGTTGGATGTCTATCTGTCCGAACCCGCGGTGGCCGAGATTGCCTGCAATGCCGAAGCCGTGGTGTTGCAGATTGTGGGGGCGGTCAACATGTCGAACCGCTATTACACGGTGCATCCGCGGCGGAATGACCGCTTCATTGCGGCGACACCGCTGCTGAAGACGCTATTTCGGGATGTGGATTTCACCGAATACCACTTTACCCGCCACATGCTCACCTCATTGGAAGCCAATTCGAAGGAGCGGTTTGAGCTGGTGGCCGAGGAGTTGCGCCGCATCTGGGTGGAGCGGATGGGCGAGTTGCTGGGGCGGTTGCCGAAGCGGACGGTGCTGTTGTGGATGGCGGATACGCCGCCGCTGGCCAAGGGGCAAAGGCAGCCGTTGCAGGGGGAGCCTGTTCTGGTGGACCGGGCGATGGTGGCGGCGGTGACGCCCAAGGCGGGCGGGTTTGTCGAGGCTGTTGCCTCGGCCCATGCGCGGATGAACTCGCTGGAGGGAATGGCCTTTGCCGCGCTGGAGGCACTGGCTGCGGCGGCGCTGCCGGGGCCGTCGGTTCACCGGGATGTGGCGGCCAAGGTGGTGGCGGCGCTGGATGACATCTTGAAGTGAAGGGGAGCCACCCTGCCCGGGTCACGGGCAGGGTGCGGGTGCGTTACAGTTTCTCGATCATCTCGGGCACGGCGGTGAAGAGGTCGGCAACAAGGCCGTAATCGGCCACCTGAAAAATCGGCGCCTCTTCGTCCTTGTTGATCGCGACGATGACCTTGCTGTCCTTCATGCCGGCCAGATGCTGGATGGCACCGGAAATCCCGACGGCGACATACAGGTTCGGCGCCACGACCTTGCCGGTCTGGCCAACCTGCCAGTCGTTAGGGGCATAGCCACTGTCCACGGCGGCGCGAGAGGCACCGACGGCGGCGTTCAACTTGTCGGCCAGACCTTCGATCAGGTGGAAACTGTCCTTGGAGCCGACACCACGGCCGCCCGACACCACGACACCGGCGCTGGTCAGTTCGGGGCGGTCGGAGGAGGCCACGCGGTCCTCAACCCAAGCCGACAGACCTGCTTCGCCCGGGCCGCCGATTTTCTCGACCGGGGCCGAATTGCCTGCACCGACGGCGGTAAAGCCAGCGGTGCGGACCGAGAACACCTTCTTGGCGTCGGACGATTTCACGGTCTGCACGGCGTTACCGGCATAGATCGGGCGTTCAAAGGTATCAGCGTCAATAACGGCGGTCACATCGGACATCACCATCACGTCCAGCAGGGCGGCGACACGCGGCAGCACGTTCTTGTTGAACGCCGTCGCAGCGCCCGTGATGTGGCTGTAGCCACCAGCCAAACCCGCCACCAAGGCAGCGGTCGATTCGCCCATGCCGTGGCAGTAGGCGTGGTCATCGGCGAACAGCACCTTGGACACGCCTTGCAGGGTGGCCGCCTCGGCAGCCGCTGCATCGCCGCCCGTGCCTGCGATCAGCACATGCACTTCGCCCAAACTGGCGACGCCAGCCAGAGCCTTGGCCACCTGATCGGTCGCCAAAGCGCCCTCGTTCACATCCGCAATCAACAGAACGGCCATGTCAGATTACCCCCGCTTCATCACGCAATTTCGCGATCAGCTCGGCAACCGAGCCAACCTTGACCCCGGCCTTGCGGCCTGCGGGTTCCACTGTCTTCAGCACCGCCAGACGGGGGGCAACATCCACGCCATAATCGGCGGGGGTCTTCATCGCCATCGGCTTGGCCTTGGCCTTCATGATGTTGGGCAGGCTGGCATAGCGCGGGTCGTTCAGGCGCAGATCGACGGTCACGATGGCGGGCATCTTGACGCTGATACGCTGCAAACCGCCGTCAACCTCGCGCGTAACAACCGCATTGCCGCCCTCGACCGCCAGTTCGGACACGAAGGTAGCTTGGCTCCAACCCAGCAACGCGGCCAGCATCTGGCCCGTAGCGTTCATGTCATTGTCGATCGCCTGCTTGCCGCACAGGACCAGACCGGGGGCCTCATCCTTGACCACAGCGGCCAGCAGTTTGGCGACGGCCAAGGGCTCGATATCAACCGAGGTATCGGCAGCGGCTTCGATCAGGATCGCGCGGTCAGCGCCCATTGCAAGGGCGGTGCGCAGGGTTTCCTGGCACTGCTTGACGCCAATCGACACCACGATGATTTCGGTGACGATGCCTTTTTCCTTCAGCCGGATCGCCTCTTCCACGGCGATCTCGTCAAAGGGGTTCATCGACATCTTCACATTCGCCAGATCGACGCCCGTGCCATCCGCTTTGACGCGAACCTTCACGTTATAGTCGATCACACGCTTGACGGGCACCACGACCTTCATCGCAAACTCCATGACCGGGCCCAAGGGCCGTTTCAAACCATTGCCCGCGTCATAAACTGTTGGGGCGCGGCGTGACAGACCAAAATCGACAGGCTTTGTCGCAGGGACGCCACGTTTGGCGCGACAAATTGGTTCCGGGATCAATTGCGGTCAGGACAGCGCCCTGCAGGTGGGGCATAATGCGTGCATTGCCGCAGAACCGAGGTTTCACATGCCCAAGCTGCTTGACACACCCCGGATCGACGTGATGCCGACCCGCCATTTCGCGGGACCGGTGCAAAGGTATGACATGCAGACCCGTGCCGGGATCCCGGAGCAATGGGCGGCCTATAACGAGGTTGGTCTGCGGGTGGATGGCGCTGTGCCGGGGGATTATTACGGGCTGGTGTTCAACTACAGCGAGGATGGCGGGAGGTTTGACTATATGTGCGGGCAAGAGGTGCCTGTGGGGGCGGCGCTGCCTGCGGGTTTTGGGTCGACGACGATTGTTGGGGCCTATGCAAGGTTCGTGACCAAGGGTCACATCTCGACCATGTCCGCCGCCTGGGGCGAGATTTTTGGCGACTGGCTGACACGGCCCCAGTTCCGCCCCCGTCCTGGTGCGTCGCTGGAGTATTACCCGCCCGAGTTTGACGGGATGAGTGGTGAAGGCGGGTATGAGATTTGGGTGGCGGTGGAGGGGTGATAAGCCTTCCACGAATTGCCCAAAGCAATTCGTGACGGGCCCGACCGCCCCCTGGGCGGGCCCGTTCCGGCCCCACCCGCGGTCATGCCCATCACGAACCGCTTTTCCCGGGGTTTTTGGCTGAACCGCTGCAATGCCGTCGGCTTGCGCCTCTCGGCATGGGACACGGGCGATCCCCCACTGGGGGATCGCTTATCCGGTCCCGGCGCAGGTTTGAACTGATGGAAAGGTTTCCAGATGGTTAATTCCTGGAATTCAACCCATTGATTCCAAACGATTCCGCAAAATGCCCAGATCTGGACGCCCTACCGCGTCAAACCCGGAACCCACAGAACATCCCGCGCCCCATCCTCATTCGCGATCCGCCCGGCCACGAAAAACCAGTCGGACAGGCGGTTCAGATAGCGGATCGCCTCGGGGTTCACCGGTTCATGGGCGGCCAGTTCCACGACAAGACGTTCGGCCCGCCGACAGACGGTGCGGCACAGGTGCAAATGGGCAGCAAGGGCGGACCCGCCGGGCAGGATGAAGCTGCGCAGGGGGGTCAGCCGGTCATTCATCGCGTCAATCTCACGCTCCAACCGGTCAATCTGGGGGGTGATGATCCGCAGGCGGGGATAGGGGGCGATGGCGTCGTTTTCCATGTCGGGGGTGCAGAGGTCCGCGCCCAGATCGAACAGGTCGTTGGAAATGCGGGCCAGCGCCTCGTTCATGTCGCCGCCATTCAAGCGGGCCATGCCGACGGTCGCGTTCACCTCATCCACCGTGCCATAGGACGCGACGCGAAGTGAATATTTCGGCACCCGATCGCCATTTCCAAGCGCGGTTTCACCGGCATCGCCGGTCTTGGTATAGATTTTCGACAGCACAACCATGTTCAGTTCCCCCGCGACTTGGCCCAGGCAAACAGGACGATGGCCAGAACGGCCAGGGCCTGCGCGATGATCCGCCAGCGCATCAGTTTGTTGGAATATTTGCGGCTCGTCTCGCCGCCCTTGGTGAAGACGCCGATGCCGACCATCAGGATGATCAGCACGATCAGGCATACGACTGTGGCGAGGATGAAAAGTGGGTCTGACAGCATGGGCTCGGTTCCTTATCCTGCCCATGACATAGTGGTGCTGCCGCAAAAAGCGAACCGGAAATCGTCAGCCCTTGGCAATCAGCCAATCAAGGGCGCGGGAGGACAGCACGCGGCGGGCGAGGCCCATCAGATGCGTAGGTGTGGTGACATAGTAGCGGGGGCGCGGGCGGGGGGCCTCCAGCGCGCGGACCAGGGCGGCGGTGACGGCCGATGCGGGAAGTTCGAACCGGTCGGGGCCTTTCGCCTCATACAAGCGGTGCCGCAGGGCACCGTATTGGTCGCGGCGGGCCGAGTTTTGCCAATCAATCCAGCGTTCGAAATGCTGGGCGGCGTTCTGGCGGATGTTGGAGGTGATGGGGCCCGGTTCGATCAGGATCACCTCCACCCCCGTTCCGCGCATCTCGATCCGCAGGACATCGGTCAGCCCTTCCATCGCGAACTTGGTGGCGACATAGGCGCCGCGCCATTTGGCGGCGACCAGGCCCAGAACGGAGGAGCAGTTGACGATCCTGCCCTGCCCTTGCGCCCGCATCATGGGAATGACCCGGCGGGTCAGGTCGTGGTAGCCGAACAGATTCACCTCGAATATCGCGCGCAGGGCGTCGCGGGGCAGATCTTCGACGGCGCCGGGGCAGGCAAAGGCGCCGTTGTTGAACAGGGCGTCCAAGGTGCCGCCGGTGCGGGCCTGCACCTCGGCCACGGCGGCGGCAAGGCTGGCCTCATCCGCATAGTCCAGAACGAAGCTTTCCAGCCCTTCGGCGATCAGACGGTCGCAATCCTTTTGCTGGCGGCAGGTTGCAAAGACGCGCCAACCCTTGGCCTTCATCCCATGCGCCGCGTCATAGCCAATGCCGGAGGAGCATCCGGTGATCAAGATCGAGCGCATGGTTGGCCTTTCAGGGAAGTTCGGACAGCAGTCGCGTGGCGATATAGCCTTCCACGCCGTCGCCTTCCAGCCTGACGCGGGACCAGCCATCGACTGGCATATCCTCAATCACCACCAGAACCTGTTCGCCCTGCGGCAGACTGCCCAATACGCCGAAATCGGTACCTGGACCTTCACGCACGTTGGCACCCGAAGCAGACACGAAGAACAGCTTGCCGTCGGGAATTTCAAGTTCGGGTTGGGTTTCTGGCGTTGGCTCTGGCGCAATGACGGCGACAACGTCAGGTGTGGCAAGCACGGGGGCTGCCAGCACAGTCTCTTGGGTGTCGGGGGTTTGCGGGACGGCGGGTTCCATCACGGGCTGGGTGGGGATGAACACCGAAGGTTCGGATACCGCCAGCACGGGTTCGGGGGCGGCGGGCTGCGCGACCGAGGGCATCAGGCCGTAGCGTTTCTGACCGTGATCCTGACCCAGAATCATCAAGGAAAAATACAAACCGACACAAAGCAAAAGAACCAATCGAATCATTCTAAACCCACAACAATCTTTGTCGATCCGTTTACCACATCCGCAGCAGAGTCACGTGCAAATCGGCCCGGATTTTCCCAAGGGGTGGGCGGTCCCGTCGGCCCCCGGTTTTTCCTGCTGGACCGCGCGCTTGGGGCGATTTACATCGCATCCATGTCAGACGAACCCGATGATCCACCGATCGAGCCTGTGTCCGTTTCCGAACCCTTGGCCCGGGCCATTGGAGAGCGGTATCTGACCTATGCGCTGTCAACGATCATGCACCGCGCCCTGCCCGATGCGCGGGATGGGTTGAAGCCGGTCCACCGCCGGATCCTGTATGCGATGAGCAGGCTTAGGCTATCCTCGACCGGGGGGTTCCTCAAATCGGCCAAGATTGCCGGCGATACGATGGGGGATTTCCACCCGCATGGCGACGCCAGCATCTATGACGCGATGGCACGGTTGGCGCAGGATTTCAACGTGCGTTACCCGCTGGTCGACGGGCAAGGCAACTTTGGCAATATCGATGGCGATAACCCGGCAGCCCCGCGTTATACCGAAGCGCGGATGTCCTCGGTCGCTGAGGCGCTGTTGCAGGGGCTGGACGAGGACGCGGTTGATTTCCGCGACAATTATGACGGGCGGTTGCGCGAGCCTGTGGTGTTGCCTGCGGCGTTTCCGAACCTGTTGGCCAATGGGTCCAGCGGGATTGCGGTGGGGATGGCCACGAACATTCCGCCGCATAATCTGGATGAGCTGATCCAAGGGTGCCATGCGCTGCTGAAGGACCCGGCTCTGCC
This sequence comes from Pseudorhodobacter antarcticus, assembly GCA_945897655.1. Taxonomy (GTDB): domain Bacteria; phylum Pseudomonadota; class Alphaproteobacteria; order Rhodobacterales; family Rhodobacteraceae; genus Stagnihabitans. Next base: position 4,105 of record CAMDHB010000007.1, on the reverse strand, counting down.
CGATGACGCCTTGGTGGCGATCATCCCCGGGCCCGATTTCCCGACTGGTGGGGTTATCGTGGAGCCGCGTGAGGCGATCTTGCAGGCGTACCGCACGGGGCGCGGCGCGTTTCGGACGCGGGCGAAATGGGCGGTCGAGGATCTGGGGCGCGGGGCCTGGCAGATTGTGGTCACGGAAATTCCGTATCAGGTGGCCAAGTCCAAGCTGATCGAAAAGCTGGCAGAGGTGATCCAGCTGAAGAAAGTGCCCTTGCTTGCCGATGTGCGGGACGAAAGTGCGGATGATATCCGCATCGTGCTGGAACCCCGGTCGCGGACGGTCGAGCCCGAGATGCTGATGTCGGCGCTGTTTCGGACATCGGAACTTGAAAGCCGCTTCAGTCTGAACATGAACGTGCTGATTGACGGGCGGGTGCCCAAGGTTTGCAGCCTGAAAGAGGTGTTGCAGGCCTTCCTTGATCACCGGCGCGAGGTGTTGCGGCGGCGGTCGGAACACCGGATCGAAAAGATCGACCACCGGCTGGAGATTCTGGAAGGCTTCCTGATCACCTTTCTGAACCTGGACCGAGTGATCGACATAATCCGCTATGACGATGACCCGAAGCGGTCCTTGATGGCCGAGGATTGGGCGCGCACCCATAAGCGCGCCATGTCTGAGAAGGACTATGTCCCGCCGCCACCGGGTGAAGGGCAGTTGTCGGATCTGCAGGCCGAAGCGATCTTGAACATGCGGCTGCGCAGCCTGCGGCGGTTGGAAGAGTTGGAGTTGGTTGCCGAGCGTGACGCCCTGATGAAGGAGCGTGCCGGGTTGGCGGACCTGTTGGACAGCGACCGGTTGCAGTGGAAGCGGATCGGGGTGGAACTGGAAGCGGTGCGCAAGCTGTTCGGCAAGGACACCGTTCTGGGGCGGCGGCGCACCACATTCGCGGAAGCGGGTGAGGCGGAGGAAGTCAGCTTTGAGGCGATGATCGAGCGGGAGCCGATCACCGTGATTTGCAGCCAGATGGGCTGGATCCGGGCGATGAAGGGGCATGTCGATCTGAGCGCCGAGCAGAAGTTCAAGGATGGGGATGGGCCGCTGTTCGCCTTCCATGCCGAGACGACCGACAAGATCTTGCTGGTGGGGGCCAATGGGCGGTTCTTTACCTTGGTGGGGGTGAACCTGCCGGGGGGCCGGGGGATGGGCGAGCCGGTGCGGTTGATGGTGGACCTGCCGAATGATGCGGGGATTGTCGATCTGATGATCTTCCGCCCAGGCGAGCGGCTGCTTGTCGCCTCGACCGCCGGGGATGGGTTTGTGGTGCAGTCGGATGAGGTGCTGGCGCAGACCAAGGCGGGCAAGCAGGTGATGACCTTGGGTGACGGGGTCAGGATGGCGCTGTGCAAGCGGGTTCAGGGCGATCATGTTGCCGTGGCGGGGGATAACCGCAAGGTGCTGATCTTCCCGCTGGCGGAATTGCCCGAGATGGGCAAGGGCAAGGGTGTCAGGCTGCAGCGCTATAAGGATGGCGGGCTGAGCGATGCGACGACCTTTGATCTGGCCAAGGGTCTGTCGTGGAAAGACCCGGCGGGGCGGACCCGGACGGAAACCGTTGTCAGCGAATGGCTGGCGGCACGGGGCACGGCGGGGCGGATGGCACCCAGAGGATTCCCGAGGGATAACCGGTTTTAGCGGGTGTCCAGGTCTGGACAATTATTGAAATCGTTCATCTTCAAGGATTTGGTTTTAAAGAATTAATCCGGTGGAAAGGTTTGCGTGAAAACGGCTGTGTGACCATTGACGGTTACAGGAAGTTGCGCCACCTGTCGGGTATTGAAAGGGAGTTGGCATGGCACCGCTTGTCTATAACTCCGCCGGGAATACCGGTTTTGACATGCGCAGCCTTGACTTGCGTGCGCTGATTGCCAGCAAGACGGTGACCGCGGTCAAACGATCACGGCGCAGGCGGCTTCGATCAGATCTTGATTGCACGGCTGGGGGCCGGAACAATCCTGACGATTGAGGATTTGCGGGTGATTCAGGGCGCTGGCCCCGCCTGGAGCGCTGGAACGTGCCGGACGGGGTTTGAGACGCGGGTCCTGACTTACAGGACGAAATCGGCTGCGGTCAGGGTAAAGGTGCCGGTCAGAATCACGGTGACATCGGCAAGGCCATCGCCGTCGATGTCAGCTTCGATCCGGGTGTTTCCGTCGCCGGTCGTTTCTGCGCGCACCTCTGCCACAGTGGCGGAAAAGCCAGCGCTGTCGATGAAGGCAAAGGTGGTGTCAAAGCGGCCAAGTTTGATCACATCGACGCCCTGTTCAAAGTCTTGCACGGTATCGGGAGTGGCGGAATTGCCTGCGTCCTTGATGGTGAAGACAAAGCTGTCTTTCCCTGACCCGCCGGACAAGACATCTTGCCCAGCACCGCCGTTGATACGGTCATTGCCGCCGCCGCCCAGCACGGTATCGTTGCCAGCCAACCCGGACAACGTGTCCTTGCCCGACGCCCCCTCCAGACGGTCGCCAAAGATGCCGCCAACCAGCCGGTCATTGCCCGTGGCGCCAAGCAGATCGATGGCACGGGAGGTATCGAGTTCGGCCAAGGCAAAGCGGTGCAGGTCAAGTTCGGACAGATCGTTCCAGCCGCCTGTGTCGTACATCTCGCCGAAGTCTTCGCTGGAGGTGGGGTCAACGGGGGCGTTGTTCGGCTCACCCCCGCCCCAGGAGACAAAGGTCAACGCCTCGCCCGTCACCCATTCCCAGCCATCGGCAGGTTCGTTGGAACCCGGGGTCTGGACCAGGCCAAAGGCGCTGGAGGTTGCGCCACTGTCGCCCATCAGGGACACCAGAACATTGTTTTCAAACGCGGAGGAGATGGTGGCGAGGTGCCAGTCCGACGCACCCGTTTCCAATTCGGTCTGGGTATAGATGTTCTGGGTTTCCCACGTCACGTTTTCCGAAAAAGTGAGGATGGCATAAAGGTGGCCTTTCGCGCCGGTCATGACAATTCTGTCGAGAGACATTGGAAATATTCCTGTTCAAATTACAAAGTGCGATCTTTTTAAAGAGCCAAAGCACAAAATCAAGCTTGTCAGTGGTGCAGAATGATCCGTCGGTCGGCAGCGCTGATGCCGCCAGGGGACGACAGCGCACAGGTGCCCATTCCCTTTGCAGATCCTATCGGTCCAGCGCGCCGGCGGCAGGGGACCGGGTGGTGACGTCGGCGGTATGGGGCCAAGATCGGACGGGTGCATCGCGGTGTGGTTGCGCGGGCCGGGGGTGCGGGGTATCAGGCCCGGATGGGGCTGTCCGCCCCGGTGGAGCGCTGTGCATGACGATCCTTCGGTTGATGCTGAGCTTGGCTTTGGTGGGCCTTTTGGCTGCCTGCGGCGCAGGGGATCTGAAAAAGCCGCCGGTCCCGCTGGGGGATTTCGTGCTTGGGCTGAACATAGCCATCGCTGACACCGCGCAGGTGCCCGGGATATCGCGTCAGGCGACAGCGGATGAATGGGAAGCGGCGATCAAGCAGGCGATGGACGATCGCTTTGGCCGGTACGAGGGCACCCGGATCTACAACTTTGGCATCAATGTCGAAGGCTATGTGCTGGCCCCGCCGGGTGTGCCGGTGGTCGCGTCGCCCCGGTCGGCGCTGATCGTGCGGGTGCATGTGTTCGAGGATGCGACCCAGACCCAGTTGAACCCCGGGGGCGAGCGGTTGATCATGGTCGAAGGCGTATCTGCCGAAAGCTTTATCGGGTCAGGCTGGACCCAGACCAAAAAGCAGCAAATGGACAAGATGGCCTATCAGGCGGCGCTGGCGGTGCAGAATTATCTGCTCAGGAACCCCGAATGGTTTGGTCTGCCCCCCAACCCTGAGCCCAATGCCGCCAACTGACGCTTGATTTTCCTGATGGCGCGGATTAAGTCGCCGCGCGTGTAGATCGGGGTCCGTGGGACGGGCCCCCCAACCAAGGGTGACCCAGATGGGTAAGGCAAAGTTTGAACGCAACAAACCGCATGTCAACATTGGCACGATCGGCCACGTTGACCACGGCAAGACGACGCTGACCGCGGCGATCACCAAGTATTTCGGCGAATTCCGCGCCTATGACCAGATCGACGG
>CAMDHB010000006.1 GCA_945897655.1 Pseudorhodobacter antarcticus | reverse complement strand
TCCTCCAGCGTATAGCCAGCGGCGATCTGGCGTTTGCGCAGGTCGGGGCCGGTGAACATCGGTACCTCAGGCACGTCGCGCAGCAGGGCGTTCAGATCCACGATCTTGCCGACCCAATCGCCATAGGGCTGGGCGGAGGCGAGTTTGTTCTTCAACTCGGTATCATGGAACAGCTTGCCTTCGACCATGTCGACGGCAATCATCTGTCCCGGGCCAAGCGCCCCTTTCTCGCGGATCGTTGCTTCATCCACCGGAACCATCCCGGCTTCGGAACCGGCAATCAGCAGGCCGTCGCCGGTGACGACATAGCGCATGGGCCGAAGTCCGTTGCGGTCAAGCCCGCCGCAGACCCAGCGGCCATCGGTCATGGCAAGGGCGGCAGGGCCGTCCCAGGGTTCGATGACCGAGTTGCAATAGGAATACATGTCGGCCCAAGCCTTGGGCATGTTGGTGGTGGCTTTCGACCACGCTTCGGGCACCATCATGGTTTTGGCCATCGGGGCGGAACGGCCAGAGCGCACGAGCACCTCGAACACCGCATCAAGGGCACCCGAGTCTGACGTGGCGCCTGGGATGATCGGCTTGATATCCTCGGCCGCGTCGCCAAAGGCGCTGGAGGCCATCCGAATCTCGTGGGATTTCATCCAGTTGACGTTGCCCTTGAGCGTGTTGATTTCGCCGTTATGGGCCAGCATGCGGAAGGGTTGGGCCAGCCACCACTGGGGGAAAGTGTTGGTGGAATAGCGCTGATGATAGATGGCAAAGGCGGATTCGAACCGGTCGTCCATCAGGTCGGGATAGAACACGGCGACCTGTTCGGCCAGCATCATGCCCTTGTAAATGATGGACCGGCAGGACAGCGAACACAGATAGACGCCCTGGATCTGGCTGGCCAAGGCCGCTTTTTCGATGCGACGGCGGATGATGTACAGTTCCCGCTCGAACTGTTCGGCATCGGCGCCGTTTTCGCAGCGGATCAGGATCTGTTCAATCTCGGGCCGGGTCGCGTTGGCTTTGTCGCCCAGAACGGAAATGTCGACCGGCACATGGCGCCAGCCATAGATATAGTGGCCCATCCGCAGGACTTCGCTTTCCACGATGGTCCTGCAGCGTTCCTGCGCGCCAAAATCGGTGCGGGGCAAGAAGACCTGACCGACGGCGATCAGCTTTTTGGTGTCAGGCTCATGGCCGGTGCGGCGGACCTGATCGTAAAAGAACTTGACGGGGATCTGCACATGGATGCCAGCGCCGTCACCGGTTTTGCCATCGGCATCGACTGCGCCGCGGTGCCAGACCGCCTTGAGCGCGTTGATGCCATTCTCGACCACCTTGCGCGACGGCTTGCCCGAGATGGACACAACCAGACCCACGCCGCAGGAGGAATGTTCATCCTCGGCCTTGTACAGCGAGTTCTGGTCCATGAAGGCGCGCTTGGCTTCTTCGGCGGCAACCCAGGCGGCGTCATAGGTGGTCATGTGCGGGGTCCTTCTGGCAGGGAAAGCGAGGACATCTGGTCGTCGCATTCAAACAGGGGGGTGGTGGAGCCAAAGCCAGGCTCGCCGGGTTTCATGAAGGAGATCGGCGCGCCTTCGATGGTGACCCAAGTGCCATCCTCGGCTTGCCATTCAGAGGTGCCGGAGAAAAAGCTGCGAATCTCTTCGCTGATGTATTCGCGGCCCTTGGAATGGCGGATGACGGTGCCAGCCTCGTCGGTCTGGGTGTATTCGTATTCGGTCTGGCGCAGGGTAAAGCCGTCAATCACGGCGGTCTTGCCGGTCAACTGGTCAAAGCCCGTGATATGCGTGCGTTCGCCGCTTTCCTTGGTCAGGTTGAACTCAAAGGTGTCGATGCCAGTGTCGATCAGACCGCTCAAGGAGGCCGGGTCCTTGGGGTTTGGGTCCAGCGTTTCCTTGGAGACGGGGTTGCCGGTCCCCTCCATCTCATAGCTTTCGATCCACTGGGTTTCGCTGTCGATCATCGATTGGTAGTACTGGCCGTTCAACCCAAAGTCGGCGCGCCACTGGTTGCCCTTCGGGTCGGCCTCGCAGGTGTAGAAATGCGACACGGTGCAGCCGCGGGATTGCACGGTCAGGGTAGCGGTGCAGCCTTCGGGGGCCAGAAAAGTGCCGGCAAAGCCCGGGGTGGCCAGGAACAGCAGGGGAAGAAGGGCGCGCATCATCATCACGGATCTGCCTTTTCGTCTGTTTGGGGTTTGCCCATCATGGGTCATGGGCAGGATAGAGCGGTTCTTGGCACTGGTAAATTCACCCTTGCGGGACCTGTTCAAGTTGGCCCGTTAGGCGTCGGTCGCCTGTTCCTCGGTCACCTGGGCGGGTTTGTGAACGCGCCGAATGGCAGCGAAGGAATTGGTCATGATCTTGTTCAACTCCTTGTGCTGACCCTTCATGCAAGCCTTGAAGACCGGCAACAGGACCTTGGCCTTTTTCATCTTGTGGGCGGTGTTCTGCTGGGTGTTGGGCATCACGTAAAACTGCAGGTTCGGCCTTGTGCGGACCAGCCTGCGTTGATGCACCTCGGATTCATGGCGACCGTAGAACACATAGTAGCGGGTCGTATCATTCATGTGGTCGGCGACGTTCGAGATGGGGAAGGACGAAATCTTCTGCCGAAGCTCGGACCAGCGGGTTTCATCGGGCACCACTGCCGGGTCGACCGAGAATTGAGGCGAAAACGCGATGGCAGCGTGAATGCGGGTGAAGGCAGGCATGGCAAGAGCAGAAAACCCGCCCATCGAGGCGCCAAAGATCACGATCTGCTGCGCGCTTGCACGGGCAGCCTCAGTTTCGATAAGCGCCTTGATTTCGTCGATGATGCCCGGCCGGCTAAGCCAGCTGCGGCGTGGGTCGGCAATGAAAAGCATGGTGTCGGTCGTGCCCTGCGCAAAGGACATGAACTGAGGCGCCGGCTGGTCCGCATCCGTATCACCGATACCGGACATGCTGATCAGCAGGCGGTCCGAGGTGCCAGCGATCCGCCACACGCACAGGTCGTCATCCATGCGCAGCACTTCCATCGGGCGCGGGGCCGGTGCCGCATTTGCCACTTTAGTCGGGCTTGTTGGTTCTGACATCGGCGTAAGTCCCTTGTGATTTCACTCTGCCGCGACAGCGGGTGCCTGGGCGAGGTAGTGCAGAATGGACTCGGCTGCCTCGCGACCGTCACGGATGGCCCAGACGACAAGGCTTGCCCCGCGCACGATGTCGCCTGCGGCATAGACACCGGGCAGGTTGGTGGCGTGGCTGCGGAAATCGGCCTTGATCGTGCCCCAACGGGTGACGGCCAGTTCCTTGACGCCCCACAGGGTTGGAATATCCTCGGGCTCAAAACCCAAGGCCTGCACCACCAGATCGGCGGGTTCGGTATAGTCGGCACCCTCCATCACCTCGGGGCTTTGGCGGCCTGAGGCGTCAGGGTCGCCCAGGCGCATGCGCTGGACGATGACGCCGTCGACCGCATCGCCGCCGGTAAAGCCTTTGGGGGCAGTCAGCCAGACGAAATCGACGCCCTCTTCCTCGGCATTCTGAACCTCGCGCTGTGACCCGGGCATGTTGGCCTTGTCGCGGCGGTACAGGCATTTGACCGACAGCGCACCCTGACGGATGGCGGTGCGCACACAGTCCATCGCGGTATCGCCGCCGCCGATGACCACGACGCGCTTGCCCATCGCGTTAAGTTCGCCGGAATCAAACTCCTCGACCTCGTCGCCAAAGCTTTTGCGATTGGACGCGGTCAGATAGTCCAGCGCACGCACCACGCCACGGGCACCCACGCCGGGGGCCGCGATGTCGCGGGATTTGTAGACACCGATTGCGATCAGCACGGCGTCATGCTGGCCACGGATGGCGTCAAACGACAGGTCTTCGCCCACCTTGCAGTTCAGCACAAAGGTGACGCCCGCCAGTTCCAGCTGTTCGATGCGCTGCATCACAACCGGCTTTTCCAGCTTGAAACCGGGGATGCCATAGGTCAGCAGGCCGCCCGCGCGATCATAGCGGTCATAGACGGTGACCTGAATTCCTTGACGGCGCAGCACGTCGGCTGCGGCAAGGCCACCGGGACCCGCGCCGATGATACCAACCGATTCAGCCCGTTCGGCATGGGGTTTGATAGGCTTGACCCAGCCGTTTTCCCAAGCAAGGTCGGTCAGGTATTTCTCGACTGACCCGATGGTCACGGTGCCGTGGCCCGACTGTTCGATGACGCAGTTGCCTTCGCACAGCCGGTCCTGCGGGCAGATTCGGCCGCAGATTTCGGGGAATGTGTTGGTGGCCTGGCTGAGTTCGTAAGCCTCTTGCAAGCGACCCTCGGCCGTCATGCGCAGCCAGTCGGGGATGTTGTTGTGCAGGGGGCAATGGGTCTGGCAATAGGGCACGCCGCACTGGCTGCACCGGCCAGCCTGCTCGGCGGCCTTTTCGGCGGCAAACTGGCGGTAGATTTCGTGAAAATCCTCGGACCGCAGCGTCGCGGGGCGCTTTTCAGGCGTCTCTTTCGGCTGCGTTACGAATTTCAGCATGCGTTGCACTGCCATGGCGCACCTTTGGATACCAAGCTTCAGGAGCGGTTTGATACCTTGGGTCAGGCAAGAATAAAAGTCAGTACAGTTTACCTATTTGTCGGTTTTCTGGTCGGCCTGCGCAGGTAAATCGCAATTCTTGCAAAAAGTAGGTCAGCATATGATCCCTATCGGCCTAGAACCCGGCCCAAAGTGCCGCAAGGGCAACCAAACCCACGATGATTCGCCACCAGCCGAACAGGGCGAACCCATGCCGGCCAACATAGTCCAGCACCCATTTCACAACCAGAACTGCGGTCACAAAGGCAACCGCAAAGCCGATGGCGATTTCGGACAGGGCGGAAAAATCCAGCAGGTCGCGGCTTTTGAACAGGTCATAGGCGACGGCTGCGCCCATCGTCGGCAGGGACAAAAGAAACGAAAACTCGGCAGCCGCGCGTTTTTCGACCCGCAAGAACAGGGCGCCAACGATCGTCGCACCAGAGCGCGAGACGCCAGGTATCATCGCCACGCATTGACACAGGCCAATGATCAGCGCGGTGCGCAGCGGCAGGGCCAGTGCGTCGGTGTGAATGGGCGCAGGCGCCATGCGGTCGACAAACAGCAAGACCACGCCGCCCAGTATCAGCATCACCGCAATCAGCATTGGGGTTTCAAACAAGACCGCCTTGATGAAGTCATGGGCCAGCAGGCCGATGATCACGGCAGGAACGAAGGCCAGCAGCACCGAAACCACCCCGCGCAGGGCCACCCCATCGCCCTTGACCGCAGCCAGCAACAGGGTCGCCACTTTGACGCCATAAAGCGTCAGAATTGCCAGAACCGCGCCAAGCTGGATCACCACCTCAAACGTCTTGCCACTGCTTTCAAAGCCCAGAAAATGGCCGGCAAGCAGCAGGTGCCCGGTCGAAGAGACGGGGATGAATTCGGTCAACCCCTCCAGCAGGCCCAAAAGGGCGGCGATCATCCAATCATACATGCTGTTTCCTCGGGTTCCAAAGGCAGGACTTGCCCAAGGATCAGACCTTCTTCAGGTTCTTGGCCGAATCCTTGATGGCAGCGTATTGGCCCGAGGGGCGGTAGCGCCACAGATATTCCGGGATCACCCCGGCAAAACTGGTGGCGGTGATGCCAAGATCGGCCAAAGTTCTTGCACCAGGGGCAACCACGTTGTCCTTCCGCAAGGATCTGACCTGATCGCCGGTCAGGATCGTGTTCTGGAACAGCCCCAGGGTCAACGCCGATGCGGCGGTAAGCACAGTGGCCATGGTCGACCCCACCCAAAACGGCAGGTTGATGACCAGACGGCGGCGCTGAATCACGGCCAGCATCGAATGGACGAGACCTTGCAGCGTGTCCACATCCGGCCCGCCCAATTCGTAAATGCCATTGGCCGCGCCAGTGACACCCTTGACGGCGGCGGCGGCAACATCTTCAACCGATACGGGTTGGAACCGGGTGTTTCCACCGACCAGCGGCAAGATGGGCCCCAGTTTCGCCATTCCGGCAAAGCGGTTGAAAAAGCCGTCCTCGTTGCCGAAGATGACCGAGGGCCGCAGGATCATCGCATTGGGGAAAGCGGCAAGAATGGCGGCTTCGCCCTCACCCTTTGACCGGGAATAGTCGCTGGCAGAATTCACGTCGGCGCCCAAGGCCGAGATATGGACCAGTGCCGACAAGCCGCCCTCAGCCGAAAGACGCGCGATCCGGCCAGCGCCTGCCGATTGCACTGCGTCAAAATTGTTGGCCCCGCCACGGTTGAACGTGCCCACGCAGTTCACCGCAGCCTGGGCCCCCGCCAGCGCAGCCTTGACCGAGGCGTCGTCACGGATGTTGCAGAATACAGGCTCGACCTGACCGACAGCGCCATAGGACCGCACGAACAATGCCTGATTGGGGTGGCGGCAGGCAACGCGAACCAGCCAACCCTCTTTGGCCAGACGGCGCGCGATGTAACGGCCAACAAAACCGGAACCGCCAAAGATCGTGACAAGCTTGCCCATGATAACCCCGTTTCACCGCATCAAAGATGCGGACTGATTACCTTTGCAAGGCCTTGCCAGCAAGATCAATCTCCCGGCGCGGGCGCGGCAAACCGGCCTTGCCGCCAAATCGACCGCTCCCTGCATACTGCACGATCTGCGGGAAATTTCGTGTCCCCCCTGTTGACAGCCCCCGCAGCCTTGGCTAGACGACCCGCACGCCCGGATGGCGGAATTGGTAGACGCGCTGGTTTCAGGTACCAGTGTTGCAAGACGTGGAGGTTCGAGTCCTCTTCCGGGCACCATAATTCAGGCAAAAAGCCGTGTAACCTCAAAAGGTTACGCGGCTTTTGCTTTTGGCCTGTCCGCTTTCTTATCCCCCAGTTCCATCGCGCTGGGCACGCATTTGGGGGTTTGGGGGGGGACGTGCTGGGCCATAGGTCAAACAGTCAACCAAGATACAAACTCTCTGAATTGCGGAAGCGCGAAAACGTATGCCTCTCGACGGCCCCTCCGTCATTCCTCAATCCCTTCTCGAAGGAGGGGACCTTTTGCCCGATCTGCCCGCGCGTGATCAGGCTGGGGTCACCAGATGAATCCCTCAGCCCCTCTGTCTGGCAAAGCCTGCTTTCACGCGATGTCTGCGACGTGGGTCAGTGAAGGACTACCGCCACGCATCTTTTCAGGTCAAATCCGGTGCAGAGCGGTGTCGCAGACAGCCTGATCCGTGCGGCCAAACAACGCCAACCGGCAGCGCACCTTTGGTCAGGCGGTGCCAAGGCGGTCATACACAAACACCTCGGCGTCAAACAGGGACAGTGCGGTGCAGCCCCGCGGCAGGAAAAGCATCACGCCAAAGTCATGGGTGGCGCGCGCGTCACCCAGCATCGCGTACAGATCGACCAGCGCAGCGCCCGTTTCGCGCTGCGCTGTCAGGGCAAGGGTGGCAGCTGGCCCGCTGTCGGACCAGGTGCCATCGGGCAGATAGCGGCGGACCACGACGGTGGCTTGGGGTTGCCGGTCATATTCGGCCTGAGCATCGACCCGAAAGAGCGCTGTCAGGCCCGACGAATCGGCTATCCCGGCAAAGCGGAATTCGATGCTTTGCCAGCTGCTTTCGAGGCTTTCGGGAAAGGCAACGGTCAGCTCACCAGCAGGACCGGCCGTCAGCACGGCGGCGGCGGATTTGGGATCGCTATCCACAAAAAACGTGCCGCCCAGGGAAATGTGATGGGTGGAAAGGGGCTTGGGCGGGACAACCTGCAGGGCGACCCGGTGGACATCCGGGGCGCTGCGGAGGTGGTCAAGTATAACCTCTGACGGGGTGACCGGGTCACTTGGCACGGCGACCACCTCAAGCCCAGACAGATCAATCGCCACATCGCGCGATTCGACAAGGATCATCAGACAGGCCCGGTTTGCCCGGGACAACGCGCCGGGCGGCAGGTCATCAAGGCTGATCGGGCACACATGGGTTCTGGGCTGACGCCGCAGTTCGATCTGGGCGGAACTGGTGTCTGACCAGCTTCCATCGGCAGAATACAGCCGCAGCAGGGCAAACACCGACACTGTTTCGGGGGCCGAGGCGAAAAGCGATACGACCAGACGGTCGGCATGGGCCAGATCGGACAGGTCCAGCGCACAGGACAACGCCATCCAGCGCGCCGTGTCGCCGGAATGGTGCGTGATCCTGAAAAAGGGACGCCCAACGAGTGGACGTGCGGCCATGATCGAAGCCTGCCCGCCGGCCTTTGCATCCAGCTTGACCGTCAATCCGTCAAACAGATCGAAGTCCGAAAGATGCTGGACAACCGGCCCTTGGCCCGGACGCGCGCCCACCAGACTGGCGTCGACATGGTAGGCAAGGATTTGCTTCATGCATGCACCCCTTTTTGGCGTTATTTGCGCAGCGCGCTGTGCTTGCCGGCGACGTGATAGAAATTGTTGGGCCCATTGGCATTCATGAAGGCCGCGACATCCGCCCCCCAGCGGTTGAACAGTGCTTCGTGTTTTGTGGTGATCTTTTCATAATTGAGGTCCCACAGGTTGTGACTGGACCGAAAAATCGACCCCGGCCGAATGCGATATCGGAACAGGGGTTCGGGGATCATGACACCGCGGTGCCCGCCCGCCAACAGGGCGATCACACCTTCCCAGTCATCCAGGAACATCCGCAGTTCAGGGTCGTGCCAGCCGTCGCGCAGATAAGCCTCGCGTTTGTAGACAAGTGACTGGCAGTTGGTCTGGTTCATGATCAACTGAAGTGGCGGTTCGGCGTTCCAGGTGGCCCAGTTGCGGATGCGCCCCTTGCGATCAAAATCCTCGATCCAGGCGCCGACGAAAGAGACGTTCTTGTAGGCGGTCAGAATGCGCAGGGCGGTGTCATAATAGCGCGGCGCAACAAGATCATCGGCATCCAGCAAGGTGACAAAGGGGGCAGTCGCCATCTTGACGCCGGTGTTGCGGGCATTGGCGACGCCACGATTGGGCGTGGTGATGATCCGCAGGTCGCAGCCCGACAGCCCGTGATCCGCATGCAACCTGTCCAGCCGCGCGACCGAGGCTGCATCTGTGCTGCCATCATTGACTATGATGATTTCCAGCCGGTCGCGGCTTGATCGGCGGATGCTGTGCAGCGTGTCGTCGATGAACCGCCCCATGTTGAAATAGGGCACGACGACGGACAGCACCGGCCCAACCTCGGGCAGACGCGCCGCGATGTGACAGCCAGGATCAGCGGGTGATGTGAACGGAAAGAGCGCCGTTCTTGGTTTTCGCTGGCCCGGGCGCGACCGGGCCCGTGTGCGGGCAAGACTGCGGACAATATCCTCCTTCCGGGCCAGATACCGGTCGGGATCACAGGCCGCGCGCACGGTGACTTGCGCCTGTTCCGTCATCGAAGCGCGCTGCTCCTCGGACAGGGCCATCACCTCCAGCAGGGTAGCGGCAAAGGTGTCGGGATCGCGCACTTCGGTCAGGAAGATATCCTTGCCCGAGGTTGTGATCTCACCAATGCCGCCATTGGTGCCGGCCACGCAGAGCGTACCTTCGGCAAGCGCCTCGATCACGCTGTAGGGGAAGTTGTCGAAATGGGACGGGTGCAGTTGCGCAAAGGCCGTTTGGGCGGAGGCACAAATCGCCTCCCGCGATTGCTTGCCCATGAACCTGATCAGGCCGGAGGCGACCTCAGCCGGAAACTTGCTGCGGATATAGCTGCAGTAACTGCCGCCAGAGACCGTGAAATGCGTGTCCTCGCCAAAGATCAGGAAAGGAATCTGGTGCCCGGCAGCCCATATTCGTTGCAGGGCGCGGATGGCACCTTCAACGCCTTTCCAATGGGTAAGCCGCGAGGCCATATAGAAATGGTCGCGCGTGACAGCGGCAACCTGTGCCTTGGTCCGCAGCGGCACCGGAAAGGGATTGTGCAACACCTCGGTCCGGGGCGGCGCGGCGCCGGATTTGGCCAATTCCGTGCCGACCAGATCCAGAATCGCCTGCGATGGCCCAATGACCAGATCGGCCCCCGACAGCGCCTGCAGTTCCATCCGCGACGTCCAGTAGCGCGGCAGCTGATAGACCGGCAACTGGTTCATCCGGTCAATCAAATAGGTGGGCGTGTGGGCGTTCACGATGATCGGCACATCCGCCAGACGCGAATTCAGACACAGTTTCTGCTGAATGGTCACCATGCCGATGCCAAAGCCATCAGCGAATTCGATGTAGTCGGGCATCGGCAGCGGCAGCAACCCGGCATCCATCTGAAACATCAGCAGATCAATGCTCCGCTCGAACAGACGCGAGATGTTGACCCAATGCCCCAAAGAACCCTGTTCCGTGGTGGCCGAGGGTTTCAGCGACACCAGCGTCACGTTCCGCGCCAGTTGGCGGGTCGCGATCAACCCGGATTGATCATTGGTCAGCGTAAAGATCACCATGGAGCCAGTGTCCCGATGGGCTTGGGTATCGGCGATGATCCGCATGTAGGAACTAAGCCCGCCGCCGAAATCTGGTGGAAATTCAAAGGTGAAATACCAGGAATTCATTTGCGATGGCCCTGGGGATACCCAGATGCTTGGGACCCGATTGAAACACCGCAGACCAGAGTAACCCGACGTGCGATGGCGTGCGGCACCTTCAGTCGGTTGCCTGCCAAGCCGTTCAGCCCGGACAGGACCGTCCGCTCACCAGGAAAGACGGGATGACCGTTCAACTGCAGGGCAAAGAAGCCCAACGGTGGCCGTCGTGGCTGCCGAACAGGTCTTGGGACACAGTTGATCTGTCTCATGAAGATTCTCCTCATGCCTGCTGGATTCGCCGCCTAGGCATCGCAAGTTGTACCACTCATTAATCTGCCAAGCAGGTTTACATTTCGTTAATGGACTAATCCGCAGAATGTGGATCGGCGGGCAGGAAGCGTTTCAGCCTGCTGCGATCGTCCGATCATACCCGAACAAGTCAAAATCCACGGCAAAGTCCTGCACCAGCAGGTCCACCACCTCGGGGTTGTGCAGATAGGTTTTCCAATGATCCCGAACGCTGGCACGGGCACGGCCAATGCCGGAAAAGCTGCAACCCGTCCTTTGGCAAATGTCGGCAAGAATGCTGTCCAGCCCAATTTCAAAGCGGTAGACTTGGCTGACCATCGGCACGTCCTTGCGACACAGGAAATAGGCCTGAGGCAGAAAATGAACGTTGTCGCGCCAGTGGCGGTGGAATTCGCCAAGGACGAAATCGTCAAAGCTTGCCGCCCTGATCTTGCCGCGTTGATCCCGGAAATCGTGGTAAAGCGACACCATCCGGTCAAAAGGATTGCGCACCACGCCAAAAGAAAAATAGCTGCCAAAGCTGCTTGGCCCCATGATCCGCTCGATGTCTTCGGCTGAAAGATGATGGAGCACTGGTGCCGCGTTCTTCATGCGGCATACGACGTCCAGGTGAGACATCAGCGCATAATGAAGCGAGGTGCTGCCGGTCTTGGGGACAGCAACATAGATGATTTGATGTTTGTGACTGACGAACATGCTAACCGCCGCCTTGAAACTCTGTGTTGAGGTGGAACTTGAGGGCTACTGCATGAACCGAGCAAAATATCCATCGATCAACCGCTGGGCAAAGTTGTCATCGGGATCCAGAACGTCGCTGTCGTCATAAGCTTCGATCTGTGGATAGAGACTGTCCGCCATGTCCCCGAACCGCGCCCGCATCAATGCACGCTCGTCACTCAGGAAATCGTTCAGCGCTACGGCCTCTGCATGGCGCATCAGTGAACGTTTGCTGTCGATAAAGCCCAGATGTTGCTCAAGCTCCCATGCCGCATGCAGGATATTGTCAATGTCGAAAACCTTGCCCTGATGCTGCCTGTAAACCGAGCGCAAAAGCATGGTCATTTCATAGGAATAGGCCCGATTGTGGTACTGTCCGGCGGATTGACTGTCCAAATCCAATCCGGTCAGCGCACGGTAGATCTGTGTCATGAAGTTCGGCGCGCTGTACTCGTAATAAAAGGTCCGCAGTCCGGTTGATTCAAAGAAATTGACGATCGTGCTATAGCGATAACTGTTGATCGTTTCCCGCACAAATTCATACGGCTTCCATTGCGTCACGTCGCGCTTGACCTGTTCCAGATAGTAGGATTGGGCAAAGGACATATAGGGTCGGAAGGCAGTATGAAGTTCAATGTCCACATCCGGTAGCTGGTCAATCAGCAAATTGATCGCAAAGAACGATGAAGGCAGGCTGAAATCTTCGCATGAAATGACCCCGATGCGAAACCGGCTTTCCTCGACCTCCGCGCGCAGTTGGTCCAGCACGGACAGATTGCCGGCCGAAAGACTGCGAATCAGGTCGTGGTGCGCCAGTGGCCAGGCCGCCATCCGCCCGGTCACCGGGTAAAGGAACCCCGGATCCGCGAGGTCGCTTTTCGCCTTCATGACGGCTTGCAATGTCGATGTGCCGGTCTTGTGGGTGCCGGCGTGGATACGCAGTATGGGCCGGTCTGGTGTCGTCATGTCACGGGTCCTGTCCTGAGCGTCTGTTACAACTAGCGCGGGATTGAACGGGGTTGAACTGGAAACTGCGTGCACTGCCCGCCTTTGCGGATCAGGGCAAACGCGATAGAGCGGCCTGCAGGACGACATCCCCACAAGGTCAGCAGGTTGGGCCATCGTGGCACACGACTGATGGCACATTGGCATTCGGGCAGCGTCAAGGCTTGTTCCGAACGCGCGCCACGATGATGCGGCGCAGGTGAAGCCAAGCATAGTCCACGCGACCCTCGGCCCCGCGCGAAGCGATGTACAAAGTGGCGCAGGGGCCGATCCCCTGAGATCGCAGAGACAACAGCGTGCGGTCTTCCGCCTCCATATGAACCCAACCCGTCGCGTGACCGGCACTGGGTGCGGCTTCGAAGAAGCGCCAAAGTCGGCGCGGGTCCAGCACCCGTTCGTGCAGCAGCATGGCCCGCAGTTCGACCGGGGCCGCCATGTCATTTTCCAGCGCGGCCATGATATCCACGGTGATGTCGCCGTAAAATGACAATCCCGAAATCTCGGCAATCGTCAGGCCGTCGGCAACCGGGTGAACCAGAATCGAACCATCCGCTTTCTTCTGGACCGAATCGCCGGGTTTCGCGAAGTCGCCGCCCAAGGTCAGGCTTCTTTGGGCCACGCTGATCTTTTCATTTGGCGAAACGTGCAGCCGGTTGTCGTTGAATTCTTTCCGCTTGGACAGGAATGCGCGTTTGTTCAGCAAAAACTCGGGCTCGATACGAGAATCGCGAAAAGCTATGGCTGCCCGTTCATCAGCGCCGAACAGGTCAGCCAGATAGACCAACGCTGCCGTCAGGGCCAGATTAATCATTTCACCTTTGACGGACCAGAATCTTTCCCAGAATAACCGCTGCAACAGTTGCGTGCCGAATTCGCGCGCCAGCGACTGATTGGTTTCTTGCCGGATCAAGGAGTAAATCAGACAGGCTATGTGGCCCACCTCCAGCATCCGAAAACTGGACAGGCGGGAAATTCGCGTCGGGCGGTCATCACGGTGCCGGTAGAGCGGCAACTTGACATAGCTGATCTGCGCCTGCTGTAGCATGAGCGCGAAGTGCACCGGATTGTCCTCGTAAAGATAGCCACGTGGATAGCGGAGGTTCGCGAAAAGCGAGGTGCGATAAAGCTTGTTCCAGGCGCTGGGGAACATCCTTGACGCGGTGTCCAGACCCATCGGGATCACGGACCCCGAATTGCGGCGGAAGAATTCATCTTCGTCATGCAAAGTGCTGTGTACTTGCGACCGCTCGGCATCAAAAATCTCGATGGCGCAAAAGGCAATACTGGTGCCGTCCTGTTCACAGCGTTGGTAAAGCTCGGACAGGAAACGAGGTCGGATCATGTCATCGCTGTCGATGAAGCACACATAGCGGCCCTTGACATGGCTTAGCCCGGTGTTGCGCGCCGCCGAAAGGCCTGCATTGTCCTGCCGGACGATGCGGACGCGCGTATCGGCGGCGTGGCTGGACAGGATTTGCGGACAACGGTCGGTCGATCCGTCATCGACCACGATCACCTCAAACGACGGAAAGTCTTGCGCCAGGACACTGTCCATGCAGTCGGCAAGGTAGTTTTCGACGTTGTAGACCGGCACGACAACCGAGATGTCGACGCCCATGTCCGTATTCAGGGCCAACCCGCCGATTGGGGCGGGTGCCAGATCGGCGGCAATTTTGCTGACAAGGGCGACATAGCGTGCCGCGAAGGCCTGTGCCGTGAACTCCGCCTCGTACAAGGCGCGATTGGTTGCCGCCAGATTTGCCCGCGCCTGGGCCGAAAGGCCAGCCAACCAGCGAACTTTGTTCACGAAATCGTCTCGCCCGTCGAACAGAACGATCCCGGGGCTGCGCCCATCAAAGCTGCGGTTGCCGCCGGTGTTTGAGGCCAGGATGATACGGCCGGCGGACATCACCTCCAGCACCACCAGATCGAAATAGGTCAGCCGGTTGGGCAGCACAAAAACATCACAGGCAGCGATCACATCCTCGGGCGTGCTCGTCCAGCCAAGCTCGATCCAGCGGTCGTGGACAGGTGGGATCATCGGCTCTGGCTTGCCGGCAATCAGAAAGGTTGCTTTCGGATGGGATTGAAGGATGTCCAACCCCGCTGAACACAGGAAATCATATCCTTTGACAGCGTTGTGCCGGCCCAGAAACGACAGCACGAACCGATCCTGAACGCCGAAATGTTCACGCGGGTTTTTCAGTGCAGACGGGGGAAGCGGTTGTGCACCCGTAGGGACAAAGTAGATCGGTTTGTGCGCCATGTCTGCCCGAAAGGTCAGCCAGGTCGCGTCATAGGGTTCCAGCGCCTCGGGCGTTGGAAAGATCAGCACATCGGCAAAGACAAACGCCAACTGATCGCGCAGATGATGCGAATCAAAGATCGCCTCGGCCAGAGCGGGGTTCCCGTGGGTGGCGTAACTGACATCCGCCCATTCGCGCGCCGGGGCTTCGGGCGTGTGCGAGGTCAGGGCAATCCGCACCGCATGTCGCCGGCCGGTCAAGGTCAGCAGATTGTGCAACTTGATACAGTCGCCGGTGGTGTGAACATGGAAGAACGTGGCCGTACTGCGCAGGACCGCCTGTTCGATCTCGGACGAAAACCGTGCCTGATGCAGGTTTTCTAGGCTGTACAACAAGTTGCGGCCATCGACTTCCGCAAGCGATTCGCTGCGCGTCACAGAGTCTTCGTGCAAAGAGACCAACTCGGTCCCTTCGGCGTAAAGCTGCGAGACGACCTTTGGTTGACGCTTCGGTGTTTGCCGGGTGATGAACTCGACCGAACTTAGGCCCTGCCCTTCAACCCCCAATTTCAAATTCGCAAGATAGCCGGTCGGCCCGCCCGCCCGGATATCCAGATGCCAGTCATAGACGATCGCGAAGCTTTCAGACTCAGGAAGAGGCAAATCCATCATGGCAAGGTCCGCAGGGTTACAAGGAGGCAACTTGTCAGCGGGTTTTGCCGCGCTGACCCTTTTGTCCAATCCCACAGGATGGTTAAGATTGGGTTACCATTAACCTGCCGCCGCCTTCGGCCTGCCGCAGGACCCCGATGATCTGAGCCTATGTGTATCTTCCTGTCTTCATTCAGAATCTCTTCATGCATCTTGGCGCGAAGATTCTACTTTCGCTGGCCATTACCTTCAGGGGGGTTCTTTGCAGGGTGGGTCATCGAGATCAGCTTTGTCTGACCTCAGGCAATCGCCCGGGCAATCAGGGCGGCCAGGCGCGCCTCGCCCGCGCGCAGACCTTCGATGCTGGTGGCCTGCATCTTCACGCCGACAAGCGCCGACATGATGGTTTCGGCCACAGCCTCGGCCGGCCCAAGTTCAGCAGGGATCCCCTTGGCACACAGCCAACGGGCAATCATGTGCACAATCTCGCGTTCTGCCACGGTCCACAGGTCGGCGGTCACGGCATGCCCAGCCTCCAGCAGTTCGGATCCGTGCGGGGTCGACAGAACCACATCCATGAACTTGCCATCCTTGGCCACAAAACAGGCGTACAGAGCCTCTTCCACCGTCTGCTCTGGCCGCTGCAATGCCGCGTTGGCATCCCTGGTAACTTCGCTGAAGTACCTGACCCCAAGCGACCGGAAGATATCCTCCTTGCTGCGGAAATGCAGGTAAAGCGCGGTGCGCGACATGCCCACAATGCGGGCAATATCGTCCATCGATGTCCGCTTGTAGCCATAAGAGGCGAAAGCCTGAAAGGCCGCGTCCAGAATGGCGTCGGTTCGGGTCACAAGCGGGGCTTCAAGTGTCATGCGGGCAAATTGGCGAAGGTTCCTGCCAAAGTCAATTGACAGGATGACACTTTGCATCCATTTTGTCATGGTGTCAGTCAGGAGAGTACGATGCCAACAACCCTAACCGTGAACGGGACGGCGCAGACCGTCGACTTGCCCGCCGATATGCCCCTGCTGTGGGTGCTGCGCGAGGGGTTGAACCTGACCGGAACCAAGTTTGGCTGCGGCATCGCCTCCTGTGGCGCCTGCACCGTGCATATGAACGGCGAGGCGGTGCGGTCCTGTCAGGTGCCCTTGTCTGATGCGGCAGGGGCCGAGATTGTGACGATCGAAGGCCTGGGCAACCCGGCGGCGCTGCATGCCGTGCAGGCGGCTTGGGTCGCGGCGCAGGTGGCGCAGTGTGGCTTCTGCCAGTCGGGCCAGATCATGCAGGCGGCAGCCCTGCTGACCACGACGCCCGACCCGACCGACGCCGACATTGATACGGCGATGGAGGGCAACCTGTGCCGCTGCGGCACCTATCCGCGCATTCGCGCCGCCGTCAAAGACGCCGCCAACCGGTTGAAAGGGGTCTGACATGGCCAGCATTGGAAAAATCGCCCGCCGCACGTTTCTGTTCGGGGCCGTCGCCATTGCTGGCGGGGCCGCGTTTGGCTGGTGGAAGCACAAGACCCCCTACGGCAACCCGCTGGAGGGGATGGCCGACACCAGCACCCTGAACCCCTATGTCCTGATTGACGCGGATGGCGTCACCATCATCGCCCCCCGGGCCGAGATGGGTCAGGGCATCCACACCACCCTTGCCGCCCTTGTGGCCGAGGAGATGGATCTGGATCTGGCGGATGTCCGTGTGATCCACGGTCCAGCGTCATCGGCCTATTTCAACGGCGGGATGATGCGCGAAGGCGTGCCCTTCCTGCCCATCGACGAATCCTGGTTGGCCAACACCATGCGCGACGCGATGGTGATTCCGGCCAAGTTCCTGGGCATGCAGATGACCGGCGGCTCGACCTCGGTGGTCGATGGCTATGACAAGATGCGCCTAGCCGGGGCTGCGGCACGCGCCACACTCGTGCAGGCCGCCGCAACCCGACTGGGCGTGGATGTATCCACACTGAAAACGGCGGGCGGGGCGGTTGTGGCCGCTGATGGCACCAGCCTGACCTATATCGAACTTGCGGCCGATGCGGCAAAAGTGTCTCTAAACGCCGCACCAGAGCCTAAGGCACGCTCAGAATGGCGGCTGCTTGGCAAGACTCAGCCCCGCGTCGACATGGTCGCCAAATCTACCGGCACCGCTACATTTACCGGCGACCTGCGTCTGCCCGGCATGGTTTATGCCACCGTCAAGGTTAACCCCAATCTGGGCGCACCAATGAACTCCTATGACGCCAGCGCCGCCGAGGCGATGCCGGGTGTCCAGAAAATCGTGCCGGTTCCGGGCGGTGTGGCGGTTGTCGCCACCTCGACTTGGGCGGCGTTTCAGGCGGCTGAGGCCATCAGCTTTGACTGGGCACCTGCCAGCTATCCGGCCGACAGCGCGGCCATGATGCAGGTGCTGGCAGACAGCATGACCCCAGACTTTCAGGACAGCCGCAGCCGTAACGACGGCGATGTCGATGCCGCGTTGACCGGCGATATCTTTACCGCTGAATACTCGGTTCCCCTGCTCGCCCATGCGACGATGGAGCCGATGACCGCCGCCGCACTGCTGAAGGATGGCAAGTTGACGGTTTGGGCGGGCAATCAGGCCCCGACCCAAATGCTGACCGAAGCGGCAAACCTGACTGGTCTGCCCAAGGACAAGATCTCGGTCGAGATCATGCTGATGGGCGGCGGGTTCGGGCGGCGCACCGATATGGATGTGGTGACGCAAGCCATCACCGTTGCCAAGGCGATGGAGGGCACCCCGGTTCTGGTGACTTGGAGCCGTGAAGAGGATATGACCCACGGCCTGTATCGCCCCGCCGCGATGTCGCGCGTTCGGGCGCGTCTGGATGGTGGGCTGGTGACGGCGTTTGATCTGTCAAGCGTCAGCTCTTCGGTCATGGCCAGCCAGCTTGGCCGCTTTGGCATAAACGTGCCCGGGGCCGACCCGACCATCGTGCAGGGCGCGTCGGATCAGCCCTATACCTTTGCCAACTACCGCGTCACCGGCTACCGTGCGCCCGACATGATTCCGCTGGGCTTTTGGCGGTCGGTCGGCAATTCGCAGAACGTATTTTTCAGCGAAAGCGCGGTTGATGAACTTGCCCACCTGGCCGGGGCCGACCCGCTGGAATTCCGCATGTCGCACCTGACGCACGAACCCAGCCGCGCCGTGTTGCAGGCCGTGGCCGAGATGTCGAACTGGGGCAAAGTCCCCGCTGGTCATGCCCGTGGCGTGGCGTTCTGCATGGCCTTTGGTGTGCCATCGGCCCAAGTGATCGAAATCACCAACACCGATGCGGGCATCAAGATCACCAACGCCTGGGCGGCGGTCGATGTCGGCATCGCCCTGGACCCCGGCAATCTGGAGGCACAGGTGTCGGGTGCCATGGTCTATGGCCTGTCAGCAGCGATCCGGGGGGAAATCACCTTGGCTGAGGGCAAGGTCCAGCAGCAGACATTCTGGGATTATGAACCCCTGCGCCTGCCACAAATGCCGCCGGTTCAGGTGCGGGTTTTGGAAAACATGCCCTCGATCCGGGGCATCGGCGAACCGGGCACCCCGCCTGCCGCCCCTGCGCTGGCAAATGCCATCTTTGCCCTGACCGGCCAGCGCCTGCGCGACCTGCCGTTCAGCAAGGCAGCCACGTTCGCCTGAGTAAATTTTAGTAAAAGAATCCCTTCCGTTGGGCCGATTGCTGGTGTTAGCAATAAGTAAATCAATGGGGGGGGTACCATGACAATTCGCTGGGGCATCATCGGGCCGGGCAGCATCGCCAACAACTATGCCGACGGTCTGGCACAGGCCAAATCGGGCAAACTGGTCGCCATCGCCAGCCGCGATGCGGCGCGTCGGGCCAGTTTCGGTGACAAATACGGCATTGCAGCGGACAAGCGCCACGCGACCTATGCCGACATTCTGGCCGACGCGGATGTGGATGCCATCTACGTCTCAACCCCGCACCCGTGGCATGCCGAACTGTCGATTGCCGCCCTGCGTGCTGGCAAACATGTGCTGTGCGAAAAGCCTGCTGGCATGAACGCCGCCGAAGTGGTGGCGGTGACTGAGGTTGCCGCACAAGAAGGCCGCTTTTACATGGAAGCCTTCATGTACCGCTGCCACCCACAGATCGCGCGCGTGCTGGAAATCATCGCCTCGGGTGAGATTGGGGTGCCGCATCACATCCAGACCCGTTTCGGCTTCAACGCGCCCTACCGTGTCGGGTCGCGGCTGTATGACATGTCACTTGGCGGCGGCGGTATTCTGGATGTGGGCGGTTACCCTGTGTCGCTGGCCCGTCTGATTGCCGGAGCCGCAGTAGGTGCGCCCTTTGCCAACCCTGTTACGGTCAAAGGCAACGGGGTGCTGGCAGAAACCGGCGTAGATGCCGTCGGCTATGGCCTGCTGACCTTTGCAGGTGGCTTTACCGCCGAAATCGCCACGGCCTGTGGTCGCAACATGGACAACCGTGCCATCATTTCCGGCCCCAAAGGCCAGATCGTGATTGATGACCCTTGGGTTCCCGGCCGCAATGTGGGCCCTTCGACCACGCAGATCCACATCACCACCACGACGACCCGCAGCGAAACCCTGGGCGACGAAAAGATGCTGTTCGCGTTTGAGGCCGAGCATGTCAGCGCCGCCATCGCCGCTGGCCTGACGGAAGCCCCGCACCCTGCCCCATCCCATGCCGACAGCATTGGGAATAACGAGGTGTTGGACAAGTGGCGCGCCGAGGTGGGTTACAAGACATTTGCCGAAACCCCTGCCACCAACCGCGTGCTGCCCGGCGTTCTGCCCAAGGGCCTGCCGCAGGTGCCGAAGATCGCGCTGGACGGTGTGGCCCTGCCCGTGTCCAAACTGATCCTGGGCTGCGATAACCGCAACACCGTGGCCGAAGGCGCGATTGTCTGGGATGCGTGGATGGAAGCGGGCGGCAACGCCTTTGACACCGGCTTTGTCTATGGCGGCGGCCTGCATGAAAAAGTGCTGGGCGACTGGATGCGCGCACGGGGTGTGGCCAAGGATGTGGTCGTCATCGCCAAAGGTGCCCACAGCCCCTATTGCACCCCCCGTTCCATCGGCATCCAGTTGGCGATGTCGTTGGAGCGTCTGGGTCTGGACCATGCGCCCATCTACATCATGCACCGCGACAACCCTGCCGTCCCGGTTGGGGAATTTGTCGACGCGCTGAATGCCCTGAAACAGGCCGGCAAGATTGGCATCTTCGGCGGATCGAACTGGTCCCCCGCCCGTCTGGCCGAGGCGAATGCCTATGCCGCCGCTAAGGGGTTGGAGCCGTTCCGTATTCTAAACAACAACCTGTCCCTGGCCGTGATGGAAAAGCCGGTTTGGGCGGGGTGCATCACGTCCAACACCGCCGAAACGCTGTCGTTCCTGCGTGAGGGCATAGTGGCCCATCTGTCATGGTCATCCCAAGCGCGCGGGTACTTCCTGCCCGAGGCTTTGCGCAACCGCCTGCCCGCCGACACCGCGCCCGAAACCTGCTTTAGCAGCCCCGCCAACGCTGAACGTCGCATCCGTGCGGAAACCCTGGCAGCGGAGCGTGGCGTATCTGCCCATAACATCGCGACAGCCTGGGTGCTTGGCCAGTCCTTCCCCTCCCTCGCGCTGATCGGCCCCAGAAGCCCGGGCGAGATTGCCTCGACCCTGCCCGGCGCTGCGCTGAGCCTGACCGAGGCCGAGGTGCTGTGGCTGAACCTGGAAAGCGACGCGCGCTGACACAGGGCGCGGGGGGCGCGTCCCCCCGCCCCCTATTGCCGTTTTGCCCAGACCGACGCGGCACCCAGTTTCGCGGTAAACGCATCATGCGCCGCGATTTCCTGTTCGGTCAGGCGGGGTGACAAGGGTATGGCCCGAATTGCCGGTCTCCATGTCTCGTCAGTTTGTGTCGTACTGGTGCTGCGCGACACCAGTGAAAGGTCGGGCTGCCGACCACCGATCAGCTCCAGATAAACTTCCGCCAGAATTTCACTGTCCAGCAGTGCGCCGTGCTTGACGCGGGCCGAATTGTCGATGCCAAACCGGCGGCACAGGGCATCCAATGAGGCAGGGGAGCCCGGGAACTTTTGCCGGGATATGGCGACTGTGTCCAATGACCGCGCCATTGGCAGCGTCGCAAAACCGGCTGCGGCAAGTTCGGCATTCAGGAACTTCATGTCAAAGGCTGCGTTGTGGATGACCAGACGCGCCTCGCCGACAAAGGCCAGAAAACCGGCGGCAACCGATTTGAACACCGGTTTGTCACGCAGGAAATCATCGCTTAACCCATGAACATCAAACGCCTCTTTCGGCATCATCCGTTCGGGGTTGATGTATTGATGATAGGTCTTGCCGGTTGGCATGTGGTTGAACAGTTCAACAGCGCCGATTTCAACGATCCGGTCGCCCGTGGCAGGGTCCAGACCGGTCGTTTCGGTATCCAGCACAACTTCACGCATGCGACCCTCGGATATAGGTGATCAGCGCCCTGACATAGGCTTGGGTGGACGGGATATCCAGCGTCTCGACAATATGGGTGGCCCGTTTGCGCTTGTCCGCATCGGGCATCTGCCGGGCCAGGATCAACGCAAGATGCGCCTCGGTCATGCCGGGCCGGGCCAGGACCCTTTGACGCTGCAGGGCGGCTGGGGCGGTCACCAGAAGGGTGGCATCAACCGTCTGCTCGGTCCCATTTTCAAACAGCAGTGGGATATCAAGGACAATCAGGTCTGCATCACTGGTCGCGATGAACGCAGCGCGGTCAGCGGCCACCAGCGGATGGATAATCGCTTCGATACCCGCCAAGGCCGCAGGATTGGCCCCAATGACCGCCTTAAGCGCGGGGCGCGAGACGGCACCATCCACGATAGCCTCAGGATGCACCGCACCAATCGGCGCAACCGCCGCGCCGCCCTTGGCATAAAGCTTGTGAACAACGGCATCCGCGTCCCAAACCGGTATTCCTTCGGCCGCGAACATCGCCGATGTCGTCGATTTGCCCATCCCGATGGACCCGGTCAGCCCAAGCAGGAACTTTCGCATCATGCGCCAAGAACCGCCTGCCGCGTGGCGTCATCCACCTCGGGGCGGTGATCGAACCAGCGTTCAAACCCGGGTGCGGCCTGATGCAGCAGCATCCCAAGCCCGTCCACCACATGCGCGCCCCGATCCGCAGCCTCGATCAGGAACTGCGTCATCAGGGGGGTGTAGACCAGATCAGTGACCACCGTGCCGGGTGCCAGCGCATCCAGCGGAATGCGGAAATCGGCCTTGCCGGTCATGCCCAAAGAAGTGGCGTTGATCACAAGGCCACAGTCCCGGATCATGTTTGGCGCATGGACCCAGTCCGTCACCTGCAACCTCGCCCCAAAATCACCCCGCAGCGCCTCGGCCCGGGGCCGTGTGCGGTTGGCGATGCGAATCTCGGGTACACCCAACTCTACCAGTGCCGCAATCACGGCCCGGGCCGCCCCGCCCGCACCAAAGATCGCCGCAGGACGGCTGGTCGGTTCCCATCTGGGTGCATGCTGGCGCAGGTTGGCCACAAACCCGGCGCCATCGGTATTGTCGGCATGGATCTTGCCATCCTTGCGGAAAATCAGCGTATTGGCCGCCCCGATCAGCGCCGCGCGATCCGACACCACATCCGCCAGGCCCAAGACGGCCTCCTTGTGCGGGATTGTGACGTTCAGCCCCACAAAACCCAGCTTCGGCAGAAAGCTCAGCGCCTCTTTCAGGTTGGCAGGGGAAATGTCCATCGGGATGTAATGGCCCTTGATCCCGTATCGTTTCAGCCAGAACCCATGCAAAGCGGGGGATCTGCTATGGGCAATCGGGTGGCCAATCACACCAGCCAGGGGAATTCGCGGAAGGTCAGTCACGATTCAATGAACCCTCTGAGGGACAAGTAGGACAAGAGCGGCAGAAGCGGCAGGCCCAGAATTGTAAAGTAGTCCCCTTCGACTGCCGAGAAAAGGCGAATCCCCTCGCGTTCAATCTGGTAAGCACCGACCGAGTAGGAAACTTCGGGCCAGTTGCGGTTCAGGTAGGCCTGAATGTAGCCCTCACCAAGCGGACGCATGGTCAACTTGGCCGTACCGATGTGGCGCCAGATGGGTCGGGCATCATGGTACAGCACAAGCGCGGAATGCAGGTGATGCATGCACCCGGACAGCTTGCCCAACTGGTCGCGCGCCTCGTCCACAGTCTCGGCCTTGGACCAGATATCATCCCCAACTGCCAGAACCTGATCACAGCCCAAAACCAGGCCCGCTGGATTGCGATCCGCGATCTTGCGCGCCTTCAATTCCGCCAAGGTATCCGCCACATCCCGCGGCTTGGCATCCTCTTGCGCAAGGGCCATCCGAACGGCCGCCTCGTCAATGCGGGCGGCCACCGCTGTAACGCTGACGCCCGCGTTTTTCAGCAGCTCCAACCGGATTGACGAGGAGGACGCTAGGATCAGGGGTGTGTCTGCCATGGGGATCAGCCTGTGGAAAGTCTTGCTTTGTTCTTGGTGCCTGAGACGGGGGCAAGTCAAGTGGGCAAGCATATCAGCTCTTTCCGTCGTCCGAATTTGGCTGTTTTTCGGCCTTGCCCACAGGCGGACAACACAAAAGCCGGCCTGGGTACAACTAAAGTTATCCCAAGAAGGTTAACGGCGATATCGTACTGTATCGCAATGATGCTCGGAAAAATAGTATATCTTTTTCAATAAGTTAACCTTTGTCCACCTTGGCTCGACCTGGCTGGCCGACGTTTTTCCACAAGGCAAAACCTGTGCATAACTCTATGGAGAAATGAAGAAATTCAGTTATCCACGTTACCTACTACCTCAACTATCTTTCTTCTATATAGTCTTATTCAGTTTATGTGGTGAGGCAACATGACCGACTTTCTGTCAGACTGGTACCTGTGGGTTCTGTCCTTCCATGTGATTTCCGTGATCGCGTGGATGGCTGGGCTGTTCTACCTGCCCAGACTTTTCGTTTATCACGTCGAACAGGTGCAAAAGGGTTCACCCACGGACACGATGTTTCAGACCATGGAACGGCGCTTGCTCAAGGGGATCATGGGTCCAGCCATGATTTCGACCTGGCTGTTCGGCCTGCTTTTGGTCATGACACCGGGCATCGTGGACTGGGGGCTGGTCTGGCCTTGGGCCAAGGCCGCTGGCGTCCTTGCGATGACCGGGTTTCAGGGCTGGCTGGGCGGACGGCGCAAGGACTTCATGCGCGGCGCCAACACGCTGACAGGCCGCCAATACCGCCTGATGAATGAGGTCCCTACCCTGCTCTTGATCTTGATTGTCTGCTCGGTGATCATCAAGTTCTGAAAAACCTAAACCTTGGCAGTGGTTGACAGGTCTTGGCACAGGCGCTAGTGGGTTTTGCAGCGCGGCCATTCGGCCATCCCGCTTTCCATGAACAATTTCGCTGATGCCCCGCTCATATCGCGGTGGCCTGAGGATACCCGATGACCATAGAGCATTTGAACCTTTCTGACCTCAAGGCCAAGACACCAGCCGAACTGCTGGCGATGGCCGAGGAATGGGAGATTGAGAACGCCCCCTCCATGCGCAAGGGCGAGATGATGTTCTCGATCCTGAAAGAGCATGCCGAAGAAGGTTGGGAAATCGGCGGTGATGGCGTGCTGGAGGTGTTGCAAGACGGCTTTGGCTTCCTGCGCTCGCCTTCAGCCAACTATCTGCCCGGTCCGGATGACATCTATGTCAGCCCCGATATCCTGCGCCAGTTTTCGCTTCGCACCGGCGACACGGTCGAGGGTACGATGGCTGCCCCCAAGGAGGGTGAGCGGTACTTCTGCATGACCAAGGTCACCAAGATCAACTTTGACGATCCTGAAAAGGCGCGGCACAAGGTGCACTTTGACAACCTGACGCCGCTTTACCCGGATGAGCGTTTCAAGATGGAGGTTGAAGACCCGACCATCAAGGATCGCTCGGCCCGCATCATCGACCTGGTGGCCCCCATCGGCAAAGGCCAACGTGGTCTGATCGTGGCACCGCCACGCACCGGCAAGACCGTGTTGTTGCAGAACATCGCCCACTCCATCGCGATGAATCACCCGGAATGCTATCTGATCGTCCTGCTGATCGACGAGCGCCCCGAAGAAGTGACCGACATGCAGCGCTCGGTGAAGGGTGAGGTTGTGTCCTCGACATTTGACGAACCCGCGACACGGCACGTTGCGGTTGCGGAAATGGTGATCGAGAAGGCCAAACGTCTGGTCGAGCATAAGCGAGATGTTGTTATCTTGCTGGACTCGATCACAAGACTTGGTAGGGCGTTCAACACTGTTGTGCCGTCGTCAGGCAAGGTTCTGACCGGCGGTGTCGATGCAAACGCCTTGCAACGCCCCAAGCGCTTCTTTGGTGCGGCCCGGAATATCGAAGAGGGCGGTTCCCTGACCATCATTGCCACGGCCCTGATCGACACCGGCAGCCGGATGGACGAGGTGATCTTCGAGGAGTTCAAGGG
>CAMDHB010000005.1 GCA_945897655.1 Pseudorhodobacter antarcticus | reverse complement strand
AGGACTACCGCGATCCGGTGGGTGTCGGCGCCTGAACGGGCGTCGTCGGCCATCGGATCGCGGTAGAGTTGTGAGGAAGACATGAACTGCATGGGCAAATGATCGCCATGATCCGGGTTGGGCAAACCAGAAACCTTCTCCGGGCCTCGAGCCCGCCTTCAGAGATTTGGTCCCGATCCGCGCATCACCATCCCGACCAGCGGCGCCAGTCAGCCGCAAGAACAGGCCTGACCAAAGATCGCACTCGATCACATGCGCAGAAGTTCAGAAATTCCTTGCAAACCGAGCGGCATCCACCAAAGAAGGTTCGACCGCAGTCGCGTTTCCTCCACGCTTATCCGAGTGCTTGCCGCAGGTTCTGCGCTACGGCGTCGGCGGCCACCTTCACCGGTTCGGCTGCGAGGTGGGCATAGCGCGCCGTGGTCTGCACCTGCGTGTGGCCCAGCAGCTTGCCGATCATGGGCAGCCCTTGCCCGGATGCGACGGCAGTCGATGCAAAGGTGTGGCGCAGGTCGTGGATCCTCACGTCCTTGACGCCTGCGCGGGCGCGGACGCGCTGCCAGAAGGGTTGGAGGTCGCTGAGCGGCTTGCCGGGCAGGGTGCCGGTGATGACCCAAGGATTGCCATCGACGCGCGGGGCATCTTGCAGGTATTCGACCGCAGGGGCACCGACATGCACGACTTTCTTGCCGGTCTTGGAATCGGGCAGGCGTAGGACGCGCTCTTCAAAATCGACGTAGTCCCACTTGAGGGTCATGATTTCGCCAAGGCGGCACCCGGTCAGGATCAGCAGCCGCGCCGCCAGAATGGCGGATGACAACTCGATCCGCTCGCTTTCCATCTCCCGCAGCACTTCGCCGATCCGGCGCAGCTCGGCGGCGCTGAGAAACCGCTCGCGCTTTTCTTCTGGATACTTCCGGATATGTTTGCGCGGGTTCGATCCATCAGGCCGCAGCCCCCACATTTCGGCCAGCACGAACATCTTGGAAACCACCTCGATGCAGCGGTTTGCCTGATAGGGGATGTGCCGCAGATCGTGGTGGAACTTCGCAACGTCGGCGCGAGTGATTTCCGGCACAGCCAGACGGCCCAAGGCGGGCAGGATGAAGCGTCTGAGGTTGCTGCGATATTCCTTCGCTGTGCTCGCCTTCAGGCGCACCGCAATATGCTCCTTGTCGAAGCGATCAGCCAGATCGCTGACCGTGGCCGCGTTGCGCTTGGCCGCACGATCGGCTGCAGGATCTTCACCGTTCTTGACGGCGGCGATGATGGTGATGGCCCGGTTGCGCGCCTGATCGCAGGTCAGCACTGTGCTGGGCCCGAGACTCATCCGCCGCGCACGCCGCCCGGCGCGAAACTGCACCACGAAGCTCTTCCGCCCACTGGGCATCACCCGCAGCCCGAAGCCAGGGATGCCCTCGTCCCAGAGAAAGAACTCCGTGGCCTGCGGCTCGGTGGCGTCGATGGTGCGTTTGGTCAGTTTGGGCATGGGCGATCCTGCGCGGTAATCGTGGTTGTCCCCTACTGTGGGGATCATCGGCGCACAGTCAACGAACACATTGAAATTGCGTAATAAAAGGAAAAGGTGCGTAGAGGGCGGGGCCGTCGAGCTGCCCGTCGCGACTGCCAGAGTGTTCGTGATATCGAATCAGCGTTGGCGTTTCGCTCCGAACCGGCCGCTGCTAGGGTGGGCCCGAATTGATACGGATTTCCAATGGCATCGAAGACCACCCTGAATGCAAAGAACCTCGAGACGCTGGGTGCAGAGCGCCTGGCCGAATTGCTGATCGAAATCAGCACCGGATCGGCGGTGGCCAAGCGGCGGCTGCCAATGTGATCCGACAGGTGATCAATCCCGCGCAATCCGACAGCATCGAGATCTTCCTTCATGACAAAGTGCAGCAGGGCATCGCGATGTGCCGACGGCATGATCTCCGCAAGCCTCTCTGACAGGATCAGCACATCGAATAATGACGGACGGTCGGTGATCGCCCCCACAGCATTACCCCTCCAGTCCGCCACCGGTCCCGCGTTCGTGGTTTCCCGTTCCAGCTGATCACAATGAGGAACAGCAAGGCGGCCCTCCCCGCGCGCCATAAGGTCCGGTTCTATCCAAGCGCCAAACGCAAAGCCTGCTGCTATGACAGCCGTCACGCATTCTGGGCCGACCATGGACCGGCGCAGCCGATGCCATTTCAGCTGCGCAGGGCGTCCCACCACAATGATGGACTTGCCGTTTGCCACAAACTTGCTTTCTCGCTTGGTCTTCTTCAGTAATGTCGAAGACGCCCATTAATCTTGCAACAGGTAGTCAGAACCATGACACTTCGCCTTGGCCTGGTTGGAGCCGGAGAGTTCCTGCCCCATTTCGCAGCAATGTTTGCAGCTCATCCGGGCGTTGGCGTCGTGTATGTCGCCGATCTGGTGACCGAGCGAGCAGAGGCTCTGGTCGCAGAATTCGGCCTTGCCGGGGCCGTGAGCAGTCTGGACGAACTTCTCGCCATCGGGGTTGATGCGGTCGCGATCTTTACGCCGCGCCATACCCATGCGGAGCTGGCGCTGCAGGCCATGCAGGCGGGTGCGCATGTTTACATCGCAGTACCGGCCGCCGTTGCCTTGGACGAGTTGCAGGCCATGACGGCCGCTGCCGCAAAGCTTCGGCGAGTCTGCATGACGGGCGAGACGAGCTATTACTATCCCGAAATCGTCTTTGCGCGAGAAGAGTTTGCCACCGGGCGTTGGGGCCGTTTCATTCATGCCGATGCCCAATATGTGCATGACTGGGCGACCTGGGGTCCGCATTTCCACCTGACCTTCGGCGATGACTGGCAGAAATACGCAGCAATCCCGCCGATGTTCTACCCGACACACAGCTTTTCCATGCCGCTGTCGATCACCGGGGCGCGGGTGACGCATATTTCGGCGCATGGCTTTGTCGACAACGGGGCCGATGCGGGCTATGGCGCAGGGCGGAACCCCTGGGACAATCCTTTTTCCAACACCGTGGCGCTGGCCCGGACCTCTGATGGCGGCACCCTGCGGATCGGCGAGTTCCGGCGATTGGGATGGTTTCCAAAGCGCAACGGGCGCGAGGTGATGATGCCGACCTTCTATGCATCGGACGCCTGCATGGAATCCAGCATGGCGTGCACCTTTCTGACCGGCCGGCAGGGCCTGGAAGGATCGCGCAGCTATGAACATCCCGGCGTGACTGTTGATCTGGGCCCCTGGGTTGACGGGCCCTACTTCGAACACGGGACGGCACCGGACCGCCATGTTGGACTTGCCCCTGCGCATCATCCAGCCCGCCTCCCGCAGGAATACTACGGCCTCGCCAATGGCCATTCGGGGTCACACCAGTTTCTGATCGATGACTTCATTCGCGCCTGCGTCGAGGACGCCCTACCACCCACCCATATCTGGGCCTCGGCTGCCTGGTGCGCGCCGGGGCTTGTAGCGCATCAGTCCGCTTTGCAGGGCGGCGCGCTGCTGGAGGTGCCTGATTTCGGCCAGCCGCCCACAGACTGGCCGCGGCTGACCTATCCGCCCCGCGGGGACGAGTCCGACCGGCCCCGCCTGCCGGACCTGACGGCCCCGGCCTTTCCGGCTTGATGGACCAGCCTGTCGGCTGGCCTTAACTCCTCCGGTATCCTTGATACCGCACCATGCCAGTGCGGCCCAGAACGGTCGTGCTGGTGCGCCGGTCGGCGTGCAAGATGCGCAGGGTCAGCTGTTTGGCCAGGTACTCGCGCTCGACTGCGGCAAAAGCGGGGTCGGCGGCCAGATTGCGCCGCTCGCCCGGGTCGTTGACCATATCGAAAAGCAGGGACGGCAGACTGGGAAAGAACACATGCTTGTAGCGCTCAGCCCGGATCACGCTGAGCATGCATTCATCTTCGGAAATGCCCATGGGGCCTGAGAACGGGTTTTCCGGCGGGCTTTTGAAGTGGTATTCCCAATGCACGAAATCGCGCCACTGCTCCGGCGTCTCACCCCGCACGAAGGGCATTACGGACTGGCCGTCGAGTTCGGTGGGTTGGTCAATCCCGACATAGTCAAGCAGGGTCGGCAACAAATCGACGCCTTCGGTAAAGGCGCTGACCTTCATGCCGTCAAAGGCCCGGGCCTCAGACGCCGGGTCGCGGATCACCAGTGGCAGATGCGCCTGATAGTCGTGCCACGAGGCCTGATTGGCCAGCCAGTGATCTCCGATCGGATCACCATGGTCAGAGGTAAAGATGATCAGCGTGTTGTCATATTGCCCCTTCTCCTTCAGCCAATCGATCAGCCGCCCGATATTGTGGTCAACTTCGGCCATCAACCCGCAATAGGCGGCTCGGACCGACTGCCAGTCGGTGTCGGACACGTCGCGGGCGCGGCCCTTGAGATCGGGATGCACCTCGTTTGCGCGGCCAACCTCAAGCTGAAACGCCATGAAGGGGTGGTTCACTTCATCCAGCCGTTCGGGCAGGCGGTTCATCGGTACAAGCGTTGCCGGGTCGACCAACTCGTTATAGGGTTCGGGGGCAATGAAGGGCGGGTGTGGACGCAGATAGCATAGCATCGCACACCAACCTTGGTCCTGCGCCCCAAGCCAGGCAATCGTCTGGTCGGTCAGAAAGGCGGTGTCGCTGTCTTCGGCCTTGTAGCGGGCGGGGTGGCCGGCGATGCCGCCATTGGGGCTGGGCTTGGAGTAATCGGCGGCAAAGAGATCGTCGTTGTGCTCGAACACATAGCCCCGCCGCCGCAACTCGCCAAGCCAGGCCCAATGCCGCCCCACCATCATGCAGCCTACGTCCAGGCCCTGCAGCAGCCCGAAGCCGTCGCTGTCCAAAAGCGCGGGATCGTTCGGGTGCCGGTGGGTCGGATCGGCGGCGGTATCGGAATAGCCGAACACAGTTGGCGCATAGCCGACCGTTCGCAGATGTTGCGCAAAGGTCCTGTGGTGCTGGGCCAGTGGCGCGCGGTTCACCACGACCCGGTGGGTCATGCCATAAAGCCCGGTGTACATGCTGGCGCGTGAGGGCGCGCAGGGGATCATCTGGCCATAGTGATTTTCAAACGCGACGCCATCGCGCATCAGCGCGTGGAAATTCGGGGTCAGCGCGGGGTCAAGGCCCAGTTGATCATAACGCCACTGATCGGGGATGATCATCAGGATGTTTTTGCGGGGTTGTGGAGCTTGCGTCATTACGATCCTTCTGGTTGTCCTGAGGGCGAATCAGTGTTTCGGTGTCACGGTATGATCGCTCTTCTACATGCGGAACATGTCAATCCGTCAGGTCGCCCGACGCTGACGTAGTCCCTCCGCTTCCGCAAGAGGCAAGCCGAAAAACTTCGCCAAGACAAGAAGTTGGCCCGCACCTTCTTCCCTTCTTGACGCGGCAGACCGGGCGCGCCCGGCCGAGCCCAACCGTCATAAAATGTTGTTTTGCGGCAACTAGCATGCAACAAACATTCTATTGAGCATCAAAATGAAGAATCCATATCAACAGGAAAGGGCACATCCCATGGGGCTGTCGCGTCACGTACTTGGCCTTGCCGCAGCGCTTGCGGTGGGCTTCGTCTCTCCGGCCTCGGCCGAAAAGGTGTTCCGCCAGGCCAATGACTTGAGCTTTGGCGGCGCTGAAAGCCTGGACCCACTGTCGTCCAACCGCTTCATCGAGGTCGTGGCACTGATCTACTCCCGCCTGATGCGCGAAGGCGAGAACGGCGAAGCCTCGCCGGAACTCGCAACCAGTTGGACCGCCAATGCCGATGCCACAGAATGGACCCTGACGCTGCAACCCGGTGTGAAGTTTCACGACGGATCGGACTTTGATGCCGCCGACGTGGCCTATTCGCTGAGCCGAATCGAGGACCCCGCGCTGGAATCCCCCGTCGCATCGGTTCTGGGAATCATCGACCGGGTCGAGGTTGTGGATCCGATGACCGTCAAGATTATCCTTGAAGCCCCGCATGCCGGTCTGCCGCTCTTGCTCTTGGACTACCGCGTGCGGATGATCCCCGAAGGATCGGGCCCGACGATCAACGAAAACCCTGTCGGCACGGGCCCGTTCAAGGTCGAGGCGGTTGACGCTGAAGGCACGACGACCCTTGTGGCCAATGAAGGCTATTGGGAAGGGCGCCCCAAATTGGACAAGATCCAGTTCACCGCAATCCCCGATGCCGAGGCGCGCAACCAGGCCATGCTGGCCGGTCAACTTGACTACAACCTTATGACGGCGGAACAAGCCCCCCTCTTTGCCGACAACCCCGCCTTCCAGGTCCAGTCCTTCCCGGGCGGCCAGTGGGTAGGCGCGGTGTTCCGGGCCAACGCGGAACCCTTCACCGACCCTCGCGTGCGTCGTGCGCTGCGCATCGCGGTTGACCGCAACGCCATGCTGACCCTGCTGGAAGGCCCCGATGGCGGTGCCGTGGGCTGCGACACTCCCGTAAAACTGAGCGATCCCAACCGCGCCAACCTTGAATGTCCGCAAGACATCGAGGGTGCCAAGGCCCTTCTGGCCGAGGCCGGTTATCCCGACGGGATCGACATTGAGTTGTTCACATCGGACGTCTCTCCCGGGATGGTGCGCTTTGCCGAGGTCTATCAGGCTCAGGTCGCCCCGGCGGGCATCCGGGTCAACGTCAACCTTGCCCCCTCGGACGGCTATTGGGATGATGTCTGGTTGAAAGAGCCAGCCTTCGTCACCGCTTGGGACGGTCGACCGGCTGACCAGTTCCTGAATGAAATCTTCCGTACCGGCGCGGGCAACAACGAAAGCTTCTACAGCGACCCCGCCTTTGACGCGCTTCTGGACAAGGCGCGCTCGACGGTCGATGTCGAGGCCGCGCGCGCGCTTTATGTTCAGGCCCAGCAGATGCAGTTTGATGATGGGGGCACGTCGATCCCCTTCCTCAAGAACGGCCGCCGCGTGCTGAGCGGCAAGGTCACCGGGATCCTGCCGAAGCCCGAGGAGTTCATCCGCTGGCATATGGTCGACCTGACTGAATGACACCATGCTGGGTCTGATCCTGCGCAGACTGGGTGCTGCCTGGATCACCGTGGTTGTCGTGGCGGTGGTGGTGTTCATCGGCGTCGAAGTGATGCCCGGGGATGCCTGCACCGCGATGCTTGGCCGCGATGCCGCGCGGGGTGACGTGCTGGAAAACTGCCGCGACCGGATGGGCCTGAACCGCCCTCCGGTCGAACGGTGTGTGGGCTGGGCGGGGGATCTGGCGCAGGGCGATCTGGGTGTGTCGATGAAACGCGACCGGCCGATCGCGGGCATCGTCGCCCCCCGCCTGCGCAATACGCTGATCCTTGCCTTGGCAGCCGCCCTTGCCGGAGTTCCCCTGGCCATCGGGCTGGGCGTTATGGTCGCGCTCCGACGCGAGCGGCCGTTTGACATCATTGTCTCGACCGTTGCCCTTGTGGCAATGACGATGCCCGAATTCGTGATAGCGGCCCTGTTGATCCTGATCTTTGCCATCTGGCTGGGCTGGAGTGCCGGCGTAGTGACCGCAGCCTATGATGCGCCGGCGCTCACGCTCTTGTTCGCCACGCCCTTGCCTGCCGTCACGCTGGCACTGGTCTATATAGCGCATATCCTGCGTATGGTCCGCTCATCGGTGATTGATACGGCGGGCGCGGATTACATCCTGATGGCCCGCATGAAAGGTGTGCCCGAAAGGCAGATCGTACGGCGCCATCTGTTGCCGAATGCAATCCTGCCGACGATCCCGGTGATCGGCCTGACGCTCGCCTGGCTTCTGTCGGGCGTGGTGATCGTGGAAAGCGCGTTCAACTATCCAGGCATCGGGCGGCTGGCAGTCAATGCGGTGGCGGACCGCGACTTGCCGCTGGTGCAAGCCATCACGCTGATCTTCGGGCTGATCTATGTGAGCATGACACTGATCGCCGATCTGTTGGCGATGGCGCTGAACCCCCGGCTTCGGACCAGACGGCTATGAGTGGCACATACGTTCTGCGCGCCGTCCTGTCACAGCCCTCTGGCGCCATTGGTGTGACGTTGGTTGTGGGCCATGTGATGCTGGCCGTGCTGTCACAGCTTGTTCTGCCGCACGATCCGATTGCACAAAGCGCCGAACTGATCCTGCAGGCGCCCAGCTTGTCGCACCCGTTCGGCACCGACCGGCTGGGGCGGGATATCCTGTCACGCGCCATGCTGGGCGGGCGCGAAGCGATGATGATCGCCACCCTGGCCACGCTGGTCGCCATGATCTGGGGAACGGCAGTCGGGCTGTTCTTGGCCTTGATCGGCGGACGGACCGATACCTATGGGATGCGAATCGTCGATGCGCTCAGCTCGATCCCAGGCATTCTGATCGTGATGATCTTTGTCGCAGCTCTGGGGGTCGGGGCGACGGCGTTGATCCCGATCCTGGGCTGTTCCTATGGCCTTTCTGTGGTTTACATCGCGCGGGCCGCAGCGCTTGATTTCGTGGCCCGCGATTTCGTGCTGGCAGCACAAGCCCGGGGCGAAGCGCGAGCCACTATTCTGATCCGCGAGATCCTGCCCAATGTCCGTGACACGCTGGCGGTGCAGGGAGCCATGCAAGTTTCCTGGTTGCTTCTTGGCATCGCTTCGCTGTCGTTCCTGGGTTTGGGCGTGGCACCTCCAACGCCCGACTGGGGCCTGATGATCGCGGATGGGCGCGGAGTGATGCCAACCGCACCCTGGGTCGTCCTTTGGCCGATGGCGATGCTGTCCAGCCTGATCGTAGGCGTGAACCTAGCAGCAGATGCCTTTGCCAAGGCGCTAGGCGTGGACCGGCAAATGGGAGTGCGGGCCGCGTGACACTGCTGGATGTTCAGGACCTGACCATTTCCCGGCAGGGCAGTGATGCGGAAATTGTCCGGGCGGCCAGCCTTTCGTTGGAGCCTGGCGAGACACTGGGCATCGCAGGCGAATCCGGCTGTGGCAAGAGCACGCTTCTTCTTGCGCTGATGGGCATCGTCAAGCCGGGGCTGGCGGTGACCGGCGGGCACGTGCAGGTGATGGGTCAGGATCTCGGCTCCCTTGCCCCCGAAGCCCTGCGGCGCCTGCGGGGGCAGTCGGTCGCCATGGTGCCGCAAAGTGCGGTGATGGCCCTGACCCCCACCATGCGGGTCGGCGCCCAACTGGCCGAGGCGTTGGCGGTGCATGACATCCTCCCGCCCGAAGCCATTGCGGCGCGCACGACCGCACTTTTCGCGCGGGTGCGCCTGCCGGAACCCGACCGGATCGGGGCCCGCTATCCACACGAATTGTCAGGCGGGCAGATGCAGAGGGTCGCTATCGCGATGGCACTCGCCTGCGAGCCGAAGCTTCTGCTGCTTGATGAACCCACGACCGGCCTTGATGTCACAACTCAAGCCGGAATTCTGGATCTGCTGGGCGAACTGCGACGCGAGACCGGGATGGCGATGGTGTGTGTCAGCCACGATATCGGCGTTCTGGCCCGGCTGACCGCCCGGGTTGCGGTCATGTATGCCGGTCGCATTGTGGAAGATCGGTCGACCGCTGACCTGCTGACACGTCCTGCACACCCTTACGCACGGGCGCTCATGGCCTCAGTCCCCCGGATCGAAAACCCCGGATTGCCACCATCGATCCCCGGCAGCCCACCGCCGCCGGGCTTGGCGGGTCCGGGTTGCGCCTTTGCGCCCCGCTGCAGCCGCGCGCAGGCGGCCTGCGAACGAGCTCCCTCATTGTCGCCCCTTCCAGAGGGAGGCCGCATCGCCTGCCACGCGCCGGTTCATGGATCACTTGCCCCTGCCGCGATGCCCGCACCCATGGCTGCGAAAGAGGCCGGAGCGCCCGTCATCGCCGTGCGCGATCTGGTCGTGCGTTATGGCCGGGCGTCCCTGCTGTCCCGCTTGGGCGGGCGCAGCCTGCCGGACCCCGTCGTGGCCGGGGTCTCGCTGACCTTGGCAAAGGGCGAGATTCTGGGACTGGTCGGCGAATCCGGCAGCGGCAAATCCACCATCCTGCGCGCCATCGCCGGCCTCTGGTCCCCCAGTGCCGGCAGCATCACGCTGGACGGCACCAATCTGCCCGCCCGTGTTACCGAGCGCGAACGGACCGCTTTGCGCCGGGTTCAGGTCGTATTCCAGAACCCCGACTCCTCGCTCAACCCCCGCCATACGGTGCGCGAAATCCTGGCCCAGCCCCTGCGCCTTTACTTCAACGCTAGCCCGACCGAGGTTGAAGCGCGCACCCGCCGCCTGATCGCAGATGTGCGCCTGGGCCCCGCCCATCTGGACCGCCGTCCGGCCCAGTTGTCTGGCGGTGAACGTCAAAGGGTGGCGCTGGCACGCGCCTTTGCAGCGGAACCGGACGTGATTCTGTGTGACGAGGTAACCTCTGCGCTGGACGTCTCGGTGCAGGCAACTGTCCTTGCCCTGATCCATGACCTTTGCCACGCCCGAGGCACATCCTGTCTGTTCGTCGCCCACGACCTTGCGGTGGTGGCGGCCCTTTGCGACCGGGTGGCGGTGCTGCATCGCGGCCGGATCGTCGAGGAAGGCCCGGCCCGGTCGGTCTGTTCGACCCCAGACCATCCCTATACCCGCAGCCTGATTGAAGCCGTTCACCGCGCATGACGCCCGCGCCACCATGGCATCAGCGCAGTCTTAAGCATACCCTGCTGACGGGCCCAAAGCCTGCGGCCCGGGGCTGCCGCATCACGGCGACCCGGCATCTGGCCCGATTCTGGCGTTGGAGCGGTAGCTGCTCGGACTCTGGCCATTCCAGGCCTTGAAGCGTTGAGAGAAATAGAACTGGCTGTCGAAACCGACCGAATCCGCGATCAGCTTGATGCTCAAGCTGGTCCGCTTCAGCAGTTCGGCGGCGCGCTGCATGCGCAGGCCCTCGAGATGCTGCTGCGGGCTTTGGCCGGATTGCGTGCGGAACAGATGCGCCAGCCGAGACGCAGACAGGCCGACGGCGGCGGCAATATCGGCGAGCGTGACTTTCCGGGCGAGGTTGCGCTCGAGGTAGTCCATTGCGCGTCGAACACGCGGGTCAAAGCTGGACATCGCCGCCAAGGGGTTCTGGCGGTCGCAGTCGAGAAGCAGGGCCTCCAGGGAATTCATCGCATAGGCCTCGCTGCGCCGAAGATCGCCGGTAAACTGCCGGTGGACCTCACGGAAGCGGTCCATGGTGCTGCCATCCCCAATCGCCAGCGTGCAGAGTCCTGGGCTAACCGCCGGCCATTCGAGCCATGGCAGCCAGTGAGGGCGCGGCTGGAAATGGACCCAGAGGAGCTCCCACCGCTTCAACGACGCTTCGACGCCATAGCCATGGGGCGTGCCCGGGCGGATCAGCACCCAGTCGCCGGGCTCGGTGATCAGTTCTCCGCCGGCATATCCAAAGCGGCCCTTGCCGCTGACCGTGGCGATGAGCAGCCAGTCGCCAACGCCATCGCCGCGGAAAATGCCGTAGCTCGATCCTTCATGGAAATGCCCGACCAGAAGTTCGATGCCCGCTGATTTTGTGGGGGTAGTTACGGTTGTCATAGCACAATATTATATGCATTGTGCATGATGTGCCATGGGCAGACCGCCGCGCATCGCTATTATTGCTGACACCACATGGAGGTCGGCTTTGAACAGTGTTGAGCTAACGGACGCGCAACGCGCCCAATTTTGCCGCGACGGTTTTCTTTCCATGCGCGGTCTTTTCAGCGCCACCGAGATCGACGACATCCGCTCGACCTTCATGGCGGCTGCCAAGGAAGGGCCGGTGCCCGGTCTCTCCGATGTGCCAAAAGCACGTCCGGGCGCGCCAGCGGTCTCGGGTGACCCGCTCTCCTTCTATCCGCGGATGCTCAGTCCGCATAAGCATGCGGACAAACCGGTCGGGCCACTCGCGATGCGTTACATGCGCGATTCCAGGTTGCGGCCAATTCTGGCCGAGCTTTTCGGTGAAGAGCCGTTCGCCTGCAGTTCCATGTTCTATTTCAAACCACCCGGGGCACGCGGACAGGACCTGCATCAGGACAATTTCTATCTCCGCGTCAAGCCGGGTACGTGCATGGCAGCTTGGGTCGCGGTCGACGATGCCGACGAAGACAATGGCGGCATGATGTTCGTGCCGCAAACGGCGGCGCTGGACATAGCCTGCCCAGAGTTGGCAGACGCCTCCCAGTCCTTCACCACCGAGCATGTCGAGCCGCCGCCAGGACTTCAACCGCAGATGATGCGGCTCAAGGCGGGAGACGTGCTGTTTTTCAACGGCAGCGTCATCCATGGCTCGACGCCAAATACCAGCGCCGACAGGTTTCGCCGCTCGCTCATCTTCCACTATGTCCCGAAAAGCACTATGGAGATGAGCCACTATTATGAAGCGCTGAGTTTTGATGGCGCGAAGCACGAGATCGCGGTGAACATGGATGGCGGCCCTTGCGGAACCACGCAGGACCTTCCGACCAGTGAGCACTGATTTCCCTGAACCCGCCGGGCCGCGGATTTCGCCTAAAGTCGCCCCAATGCGTCTCGGACCAGATACGTCTGCGCCTGCTTGGCATCATGGCCGCATGCTATGGGCCGTTTGCGATCAACTGAGTTGATGAGTTCATGCTTCCGGAACATCAACCGTTGGCCGTGCGGAAGCACAGTGGAAGCAAGCGGGAAGGGTTTGCTGCGGTTCAGCGCGAAATCCGGCGTAAGGACGGCGCGGGCGACGG
The DNA here is from genome assembly GCA_945897655.1 of Pseudorhodobacter antarcticus. GTDB lineage: Bacteria > Pseudomonadota > Alphaproteobacteria > Rhodobacterales > Rhodobacteraceae > Stagnihabitans. The sequence continues at coordinate 13,773 of CAMDHB010000005.1, read as the reverse complement.
GGCTGCAAGCCACGGAAAATGCGAAGGATAGCGCGGTTCTGAGGGATTGTTCATAGTTTGTTCGCCGCGACTCATAACCTGAAGGCCGCAGGTTCAAATCCTGCCCCCGCAACCAAAATCTCTAACCTTTCCAAATGGTTAGAATCCGACAAAAACACTTGTGTATAGACACTCGCGTTTTACCTCAACGCCACCTCAACGTTTGACGAGTCCCCCTGAAAAGCGGGGGCTTTTTGCGTTTGGCACCGAGGAGGGTCTTGTGGCAGCATCGCGCCATGATCGAGTTCCGCACCCTTCCCGATGATCATCTTGACCTGGCCGCGTCGCCTCTGCTGCGTGCTGGGCTGCTGACGCTTCGGTACGCGCAGGAGCATGGTGCCATCGGCCTGACCAAGACAATGGAGTTCAAGCGGGTTTTTGTGCATTGGGCTGTCGAGCATTTTGACTGGCCAGGAAAGAGCGCAGAAGAAATGTTCCGCTTCAGCAAGGTCATCAATGAATACGAATTCCCGCCGCTCGAGGTGCTGCACCAGCTTCTGATCATCCTGCGCCTAAGCCGCCACTTCAAAGGGGAATTTCGCCTGACCAAGCGTCTGGCAGTGCTAGCGGGAGCGCCAGCGCGGCTGTTTGCAGAACTCATCCCCTTCTTCATTCTTCAGATCGACCACTCGTCTTACGCCCGCTTTGAAGATCGTCCCTTCGGGAAATGGGATGTGTGGAAGAACGTCATCAACGTCAGGGCCGACCATCGCACCACAGAGAGGTCGCTTTTTGTGGCCTTGTAGGGCGAGGACCATGATTGGGACAACGCAGGATGGCGCGAAATGGCGGCGTGCTCCTCCTGCGTCCTGAGACCGCTTGAATGGGCGGGATTGCTGACCGAGACCCGTGAAGTGCGCAAGGGCAAGCATGTGCACCACGTCTTCAAAATGCCGCTGTGGCGCAGCGCGATGAGGCTGGATACCGACGGCGAACTGCAGCCTGTGAAGCTTCAGTAGGCCATCTGCGCTTTCTGCCCATGGCGGTCGGCTAGGCACAAGTCTTGCCGCACAGCAGCATTGCGTAAAGCTGCCGCTCGGCGATGTGACCCGATGACCCAGAAAACAGCGTCCTACGCCAAGCTATGTTTCGGTTCTTGCGGCAGGCCAATTCACTGTGCAACTCAAACCGGCGATAATTTCTGTCATTGCCGCTCGCTTGACAGTCGATCAGATGCCCCACGTTATTGCTTTGAGTGATTCGAGGTCCTGACCTTCCAAGCGCCCGAATCATTGATGAATTCCCTGTTCGTCAAAAAGTGGCCCCTGCTATGGAAGTTACCAGTCTTCGCAACCTCCCTCCTCGGGCCTCGCAGAAGGTCGTCCGACGCGCGCTATTGCGCGAATTGACGCGGGAACCCGTCAGGCGACTTACGGCTATTGTCGCTGCTCCCGGGTACGGCAAGACGTCGCTTGCCGGACAATGGTTCGAACGGCTGTCGGCGGACGGTGTTCGGACTCATTGGCTTTCGCTGTCGCCCGAGCAGAACGAACCGGCGCTTTTCCTGATCGGGTTCCTTGCCAGCCTTGGCCCGACCACAGCGCATGGCGAAGGAGGGCGGACGCAGGGTCGGTCGGGCGATCTGGGGAGCCTTTCCGTGGCGACACTTGTTGCCATGGTCAAGGCCCGGGTCAAGGCGCTGCGGGCACCGCTGGTTCTGTTCCTTGACGATTATCATCTGGGTCAGTCAACCACGGCGGACGGGCTGATCGCCGCTCTGCTTGCATCTCCGGTGTGCAAGAACCTGCGGCTTGTCATCATTTCCCGCACGCCGCCGCGCCTGCCGCTGTCAGCATTGCGTCTGGCCGAAGATCTGCGCCAGATCGGTCCAACCGACCTTCGCTTTTCGCAGCATGAGGCCATCGAGTTTCTGGCGGATGCGGCGGCCCGGCTGAGCGCGGAGCAGATCGAGACGCTTATGCAGCGCGCCGAAGGCTGGCCCGTGGCACTCCAGATGGTGCGCGTGCTGCTGCGGGAAAATGCGGGGGCGGCGGGGGCGCTTGCGGTGCTGGGCCATGACCCGGACATGGGCCGGTTTTTGTCCGAACAGGTCGTGTCGAGCCTGCCCGCGGAGGTGCAATGGTTCTTGTTCCAGACCGCAGCACTGCCAGAACTATCGCCCGAACTCGCCGTTGCGGTGACACGAGAGGCTTCGGCTCATAGGCTTTTTTTCGATCTGGGCGAATATGCCTTGCCGCTGGCCATGCTGGACGAGGCGCGGCACTGGCTGAGGTTTCATCCGGTGTTTCGGACATTCTTGACGGAAGAAGCGCTTAGGCGGGGGATCAATCCGACGGATGTGTTGCGGCGAGCGGCCGACTGGTTCGAGGGACAGGGCGACATTGACCGCGCGATCAACCATGCACTTATGGCTGCAAACCCGTCGCAGGCGGCGGCAATCCTCGAACGGGCGGGCGGTTGGCGGGTGATTTACAGGTCGCTCCGCGGCGGGGGGTCGCTATTCCGCCTAGTCGGGGATGCGGCCGTGCAGATCGACTTGCGCCCCTATCCGTTGACCTTGCTGGGGATTGCGGTATTCCATGCCAAGGCCGGCCAGACTGAAGCTGCGTCTCATTACCTGCGCAGGGTCGAGACATCGGCGGATCCAACGGATATGGTGCTGGCGCGGCAGATCCGGGTCGTGCGGGCGCTATTCTCACTTTATGCTGACACGCGGCTGAGCAACATCGAGTTGTCTGCGCTGGAGGCAGACCTGACGGCGGACCGCGATCTGGAGCAGGTGCATCGCGGGTTGGTCTTAAACCTGCTGTCGTTCAACTTCCTGTCCCGGACCCAACTGGAACGCGCGGGTGTTTATGGTGAGCTTGCCTTTCGCTGCCTGCTGGATTCGGGCGCGCATTTCGGCGCGATGCACCAATACATCCATATGGGTCAGGCTGCGTTCTTTGCTGGAAACACCGTTCTGGCGACGGAAAACTACACAAGGCTGATCGACGATGCGCAGATCCATATGGGCCCCGGTTGCGATTTAGATGCGATCGGGCAGGTGTTGATGGCGGAATTGCGGGTGCAGCGTGGCGATCTGGCTGAAGGGGCGGCCCCGCTGGACTGGGCACTGCCGCATATCGAGCGCCACGACGCATGGTTCGACATCTTTGCCGCCGGGTTTCTGACACGGCAGACTGTGGCGCTGGTGACGGGTGATCTTGTGGGCGCTCAGGATGCCATCGCCGAGGCTCGGCGTTGGGCGCAGCGGCGCGGTTTTGACCGGTTGCGGCGGTTGGTCGAACGAGGTCAGGCACGGTTATTGCTGGCGGCGGGTAGTCCGGACGAGGCGGCAAGCTGGGCCGAACGGTCGAACATGGGCCGCGACGCGCTTTCAAGTATGGTGGCCAATGATCTGTCGCTGCGGCTGCGTGGATCTGTGCCAGCGACGTTCTGGGCGCGCTGGATGACGGCGACCGGCGATCTGCGCAGAGCGCGGGCCGTGACGGATGCCCTGCGCGCCATGCAGATGGTGCGCCTGCATGTACCAAACAGGATCGAGGTCGATCTTATCGACCTGCGCCTGATGCTGGCCGAGGGGCGGGAGGCCGCGGCGGCGTCACTGTTGTCGGCCCTGTTGTTGGCGGTTCCGGTCCGCGATTTCGTTGCGGCCTTTTTGACTGAGGGGGCCACGCTGCTCGAAGATCTGGGGGCGCTGGCCCGGCGTGCGGGCCTGCCCGCCCTGATCGCGGCACAGTTGGATGCATTACGCACCACCAGGCCCATGCCGCCGCCTGTGCCGGTCAGCCATGGTACCGGCGACCGGGCTTTGGCAGTGGAAATGACAGAACGCGAACATGGCATCTTGCACCTGATCAGTGCCGGGCAGACCAACAAGCAGATCGGCCGCACACTTGATCTGACGGAAAACACCGTCAAATTCCACCTGCGCAACATCTTTGCGAAGCTGAAGGTGAACACCCGCACCGGGGCCATTTCGGCGGCCCGTCAATGCGGTCTGTTGCTCTAATTCGTCGCTCCCACCCAAATGGGTGGCTCGTTCTGACCGGCGGCTTTGCTAATCTGTTCTCGATGGCACCAAGGGGTGATGGCATGGCGACGGATCCTGTCACGCAGGAAATCATAGAAGGTAAGCTGATCGCGACCGTCGACGAAATGGGCATCGTCATGGCAAAAACCTCGATGAGTCCGGTGATCTATGAGGTGCTCGACTTTGCTTGTGGCATCCTGACGCCGAAAGGCGATCTGGTGGCGCAGATGAACGGCATAACCCTGTTCACGGGAACCTTCGGCGCGCAGGTCAAATCGCTGTTGCGGCAGTTTGACGGCCGGATCGAGCCCGGTGACATCCTGCTGACCAACGATCCCTATGCCGGCGGCACACATGCCTGCGACTTTGCCATCGTCCGCCCAGTTTTCATTGATGGCAGCCTGACGGCCATTGCCATCAACGTGGCGCATTACCTTGACGTTGGTGGTGCGGTGCCGGGATCGGTGCCGCCGAATGCGACATCGGTGTTTCAAGAGGGGCTGCGGTTGCCCGGGCTCAAGATCGTGCGCGGTGAGCGGCTGAACGAAGAGTTGATCCACATCATCCGCGAAAACGTCCGCTTGCCCGATATCGCAATGGGCGACCTGAATGCCCAGATCGCCACCGTCCGCATCGCCGAGGCCCGGATTGCCGAGATCGTCGCGAAATATGGCGCAGCCACGCTGTCGGCGGCCTTTCACCACATCCTCGACAGTTCCGAACGGCTGGCGCGGGCGGCGATCCTCGCTTTGCCCGATGGCGACTACACTGCCCACGATGTCATCGACGGCGATGGCGTGAGCGATGTGGCGATTGTGTTGACCGTCACCCTGCGCGTGCTCGGCGACCGGCTGGAGGCCGACTTCACCGGCTGCCCGCCCGCCACAGACGGCCCGATCAACTGCGCGCGCGGTGCGCTGCAATCGGCGGTCAAGACGGTGTTCAAGGCGCTTGTCGCTCCGCAGGCCCCATCGAACGATGGCTGGTTCCGCCCGCTGACAGTGATCGCCCCGGACGACACGATCTTTACCGCGCGCAAGCCGAAACCGACCGGTTGGTATTACGAAGGCTCGGTGCATGCCTCGGAACTGGTCTGGCAAGCGCTGGCCGCTTTGCGCCCTGACCGGTTTTCTGCAGGGTCCTATGCCAGCCTATGCGCTACCTATATCTCGGGCACCGGGATGGATGGCCTACCGTTCATCCATGTCGAGCCCCAACATGGCGGCTGGGGCGCCTCCGCGGATTGGGATGGCACGGCGGGGCTGATCGCGCTCACGGATGGCGACACTTACAACTATTCGGTTGAGGTGATCGAGGCGAAGTTTCCCTTGCGCGTCACGCGCTACGGGTTGAACATCGAAGGTGGTGTCGGCGCTGGCGAATATCGTGGCGGTTACGGGCTGGTGCGGGAATATGCGGTCCTTGCGCCCGGCTGTGTCGTCCATGCCAGCTTTGGCCGCACGCTGACCCTGCCCTGGGGTATGGCGGGCGGCGGGCCAGGCAGCGCCAACGCGATGGAGCGGGTTCTGCCCGATGGCCGGATCGAAAGCCGCGGGCGGTTCACCGGATTGCAGCTTGACCCCGGCGACAGAGTGCGTCTGGTCACTGGCGGCGGCGGCGGTTGGGGCGATCCGGCCCGGCGCGATCCGGCGGCCATTCAGCGCGATCTGCGCGACGGGGTGCTGACCGCCGAACGCGCCGCGCGGGAGTACCCGCAAGCCCCGACCAGAGACCGGCCATGATTCGTCTTGCAACCGATGTGGGTGGCACCTTCACCGATCTGATCGGCTATGACGAGGTGACGGGGCAGCTTTTTCAAGCAAAGGTGTTGACCACGGCCCACGACCAGTCCGAAGGAGTTCTGGGCGCCATTGCCGCCGCCAGCGCCTTGGGGCTGGACCCGGCGCGCATCGGATTTCTGGCTCATGGGGGTACGACGGTCATCAATGCGATCACCGAACGCAAGGGCGTCAGGACTGCGCTGGTGACCACAGCTGGCTTTCGTGACATCTTGGAAATCGGTCGCGGCAACCGGCCCGATTTGTACAATCTGCGCTTTCGCAGCCCCGAACCCTTTGTACCCCGGCACCTGCGCTTTGAGGTCCGCGAAAGGCTGGATGCAAAGGGTGGGGTGGTCACTCCGCTGGTTCTGGAGGATCTGACCGACATCGCCGCCGCTTGTCTCCGTGAAGGGGTCGAGGCGGTGGGGATCCTGTTTCTGCACAGCTATTGCAATCCGGCGCATGAGCGGGCGGCGGCAGCGGCGCTGGCGGTACTGCTGCCCAGTGTGACGGTTTGTGCGAGCCATGAAATTTCGCGGGAATGGCGCGAATATGAACGGTCGAACACCGTCGCGATGAATGCCTATGTGCAGCCGATCATCCGGCGCTATTTTTCTCGGCTCAAGGCGGCCTTGGCGGAGCAAGGTGTCGATTGTCCCTATTACGCGATGCAATCGAACGGCGGCATCGCGACTTTTGCCCAAGCCATCCAGCGGCCGCTGACACTGGTCGAATCCGGCCCGGCGGGAGGGGTGGCAGGGGCCGCACGGATCGGGTCTGAGTTGGGTCAGGCCGATGTCCTCTATCTTGATGTCGGTGGGACGACGGCCAAGTGCTCGCTTATCCGTAACGGGCGGCCGAGGCTGGACACCGCCTACAAGATGGAGCACTCGCGCATAGCCCCCGGCTATCCGGTACAGGTGCCCGTGGTGGATATCGTCGAGATCGGTGCTGGCGGTGGGTCAATCGCGACCATCGACGCGCGCGGCGCCTTGCGGGTCGGCCCACAGAGTGCAGGATCGCAACCCGGTCCGGCCTGTTACGGGCGCGGCGGCATGGATCCAACGGTGACGGATGCCCTGCTGACCATTGGTGTGTATGACCCTGCGGCCTTTTCGGGAGGCACGGTGCCTTTGGATACTGGGTTGGCGCGGCAGGCCATCACGCGGGTGGCAGGGCCCTTGGGATTGACGCCCGAGGCAGCGGCCCTTGCCGTGTTAGACGTGGCGGTCGCCAATATGATCAACGCGCTTAAGCTGGTCACCGTGCAGCGCGGCCATGATCCGCGCGATGCGGCCTTTGTGGTCAGCGGGGGCATGGGCCCCGCGCTCGGCCCACGTCTGGGGCGTGAGATGCAGGCACGCTGCACAGTAATCCCGCCTCATCCTGGCATCTTTTCCGCCTGGGGCATGCTTGCCGCGCGCCCGAGGGCCGATTTCCGAACAACATGGTTTGCACCTCTTGATGACAGTGCCCTCGCGGAGGCAATGGCGCAGTTCGATGTCCTGAGGGCCGAAGCTGTCGCCCATTTTGGCCGGGGTGACCGCGCGGCGATCAGTTTTGATCTGTCGGTTGATGCGCGCTATCGCGGGCAGGAACATGGTGTGCTGTGCGAGGTTCGGCCCGATGACGCGGTGGGCAGCTTTGCCGAACGGTTTCACGGCGTGCACATCCAAGCCTATACTTTCCGTCTGGATGGCGCGCCGATCGAGATCACCGGCCTGCATCTGGAAGCGACGCTGGCAACCGAAACGATCAGCCTTGGTCGTGTCGATCCTGCCGGGCGCGGTTTGGCTGCATCGCGCAAGGGCAAGCGTGCAGTGTGGTTGCGCGACCAAGGCTGGACGACATGTGTGGTGCATGAACGCGCCCTGCTGCCCGTGGCAGAGCCGATGCCCGGTCCGCTGCTGATCGAAGAGCCGACGGCCACCACACTGGTGCTCCCCCGACAGGTTCTGACCATGACGGAAACCGGTATCCTGTTGATCCGCGAGGCCGACTGATGGCGATTGCAATCCACATCGAAACCGTCTCGCGCCGGTTCGGTGATGTGCTGGCGCTGGACCGTGTCAGCCTCGACATCGAGGCGGGTGAGTTTTTTACCCTGCTAGGGTCATCGGGCTCGGGGAAAAGCACGCTTTTGAAATCCATCGGCGGATTTGATCGGCCCGATAGCGGGCGTATCCTGTTCAACGGTGTAGATGTGACGGACCATCCCGCCAATCGTCGCCCGGTGAACACCGTATTTCAGGATCTGGCGCTGTTTCCGCATATGAGCGTGGCGCAGAATGTGGGCTATGGCCTGCGGGTGCAGCGCGTGGGCAAAGCCGCGCTGGAGCGGCGCGTGGCCGAAGCGCTGGCCCTAGTCGATCTGGCGGGCTTTGGTGAGCGGGATGTCAATTTGTTGTCGGGCGGGCAGCGGCAGCGTGTGGCGCTGGCCCGTGCACTGATCATGGAACCGGGGGTCTTGCTGCTGGATGAGCCGCTGACCGGTCTGGATGAGCGCTTGCGCGAACAGATGCGCGATGAGTTTGGCCGTCTGCACCGACGCACCGGGGCCACGTTCGTTCTGGTCACCCACAATCATGACGAGGCGTTGACCCTGTCGGGCCGAATGGCGGTGATGCATCAAGGCCGGATCGAACAGGTCGGCACACCGCGCCAGTTTTTCGACGCGCCCGCAAACGCCTTTGTCGCCCGCTTTGTTGGGATCGAGGCGCTGTTGACCCCGAACTCTGTCGATCCGGGTGGGCATGTGGTCATTGCCGGGCAGCGCCTGCCGGTCACAGGCCCCGCGATACCGGGCGCTCTGGTTGCGATCCGCCCCGACCGCCTATCGCTGACCCATATGGCCGAGGGGGACACGCCGGTGACGCTGACCATTGCCGAGATCAAGTTCCGCGGTCTCCACAGCGATATTCACGCTCGCTTTGCTGACGGGCAAGAGGTGATCGTGCCAGCCCCGGTCGATATGGCCGCCAGCCTTGCCCCAGGCGATCCGCTGCATCTTTGGCTGGGCCAAAAGGGTGCGATTCTGGTCGCGCCGCATACCATTCCGGTCCCTTAAGTAACCGGCCAAGTCCCCGCCAGGCAACTGGCGGGTCAATCAAGAAACAGAACGCAACAACAGATGAGGGTTCAATCATGAAAAGAGAGTACACGACCCAAGACAGAGGCGGCGCGCAGGCCAGCAACCTTCAGCGCCGTAGACTGTTGCAGTTGATGGGTGCGGGCGGACTGGGGCTGATGGGCGGGTTGCCTTTTGCCGGTCGCGCCACTGCGCAAGAGGCGGCCATCGCCTTTTGGGCCTCGGCCACGCTGGATATCGGTGACGGGTGGTCGCGCCTGACCGAAGCAACCGGCATCACCCCCACCTTTACCGACAACGGCAATGATATGGGCCCGGTGGTGGCCCGTCTGGCAGCAGGGAATGCCAATGATCTGTTCGATGTGGGGGGATTTCAGGGCGGCGCCGAGCGCGAACTTTTCCGGCAGGGCCAGATCGTGCCTTGGGATCTGGCCAAGATCCCCAACTTTGCCAAGCTTTGGCCCTGGGCCAAGGACATGGCGCATCTGAAAGCAGACGACGGGGCCCAGTTGGGCATTCCGTCCGTAGTAAATGCGGACAGCATCATCTACCGCAAGGACAAGCTGGGTGTAGTCGACAGCTATGGCGTGATCTTCGACCCCAAGCTGAAAGGCCGCGTCTCTATGGAGGATGCCTGGATCAATACGGCTGTTTTTGCCGCCATGTACCTGAAAGAGTCGGAAAACCAGCCGATTAAGGACCCGGGCAACCTCAGCGTGGACGAGTTGGGCCTCGTCATGGAATTCTTGATCAAGCACAAGACCGATGGCCAGTTCCGCACTTTCTGGAACGGCTGGGAACAGGGCGTGCAACTGGTTGCGGATGAAGAAGTCGATGCCATGACCGGCTGGGAGCCCATCGTCTATGAAGGCCAAAAGCGCGGTCTGGATGTGGCCTATGCCGCCCCGGTCGAAGGTTATGAAGGCTGGGGCAACAACACAGTTATGCTGCGCGGTGCCAGCGAGCGGGGGCTGGCCGACGCTGCCCATGCCCTTGTCAACTGGATGCTGGATGGTTTCTACGGCTGCGCGCTGGCCACGTCGCGTGGCTATATTGTGCCATCCGAGACGACCGCAGGCTATGCCACTGCCAATCCGGCAGAGTTCGATCCGGCCGACATTTCCGCCAAGGCCGACCACGTTGCTTCGAAGTTCGCAGGCAAGGTCTATTGGCAGAACGTCCGACCCGACAATTTCCAGCTTTACGAGGAATGGTGGCAGAAGCTGCGCAATGCCTGATGCACGAGGGGCAGCGGAGGGACTCCGCTGCCCCCGACCAAACTGCCGCCTGCCGGAGGTTCCAATGATGTCGCGTGCCTCGTTTCTTGTCACTCTGCCGCTATTGGCCATCCTGTCGATTGGTCTGGTCCCGCTTGTGACGATCCTTGCGTGGAGCTTTTGGACATGGGACCCCGACACCTACTGGATCAAGCCTGACCCCAGTCTTGCCGGCTATACGGCGATACTTGCGGCGGGCCGCTGGACGGTGCTGCTGAGCACCTTGCACAAGGCCATGCTGGCCGCTGTCTTGTGCCTTGTTGCGGCCTATCCGCTAGCCTATGCGATTCATTTTCTGGCCGGACGCCGGATGAAGCTGCTGCTGATGGCGGCCATCACCATCCCGTTCTTCACTTCCTATCTGATTCGGGCCTTTTCGTGGCGGCTGGTGTTGGGGCGCACCGGGCCAGTCAACACGCTGCTGGTGGACAGTGACCTTGTAGCGGAACCACTGGACTGGCTTTTATTCTCTGATTTCGCGGTCATGGTCGGGCTGGTCGCGTCTTATATGCCCTTTGCCGCCTTTCCGCTGCTACTCGCGATGCGGAGGGTCGAGCCAAGCTTTCTGGCCGCCGCACAGGATCTCGGGGCGGGGTTCTGGCACATCGTCAGGACGATCCTTGTGCCTCTGACGCGATCTGGCCTGTTCGCCGGGTTTCTGTTCGTCTTCGTGATGGTGGTCGGGTCTTCGACCGAGGTGCAGATGCTGGGTGGTGCGGGGGCCTCGATCGTTTCGGTGATGGTCAATGATGTCATGCGAGTCGCGAATTTCCCGCTCGCCTTTGCCATTTCGACCGTGGTTCTGGTGGTCCTGTTCTCCTTGGTCCTGTTGGGCAACTGGGCATTTCGCCTATCACGTTTGTTCGAGGATGCCGCATCGTGACCCGTTTTGAAGGCAGTGCCAACCTTGCCCTGATCTGGACGATTGCCGTCGTCGGGCTGGTCGTCATCTATGCCCCGCCCTTCTATCTAGTGGCGATTTCGCTGAACCCGGCACTGCAACCGGGCTTGCCCTCATTGTCGGACCTGAGCCTGATATGGTATTTCAAACTGGCAAGCGAGCGCGGGCTTTTGGCGGCGTTGACGCAGTCGGCCCTTGTCGCGGCCCTGACGGCTCTTATCGCAACCGGACTGTCTCTGCTCGCGGCACTGGGGCATCAGGAGTTGCGGCAGGGCAGATCAGCGTGGTTCATGACCGTGATCCTGCCGATGTTCGTGCCCGGCGTGATCCAAGGTCTGGCGCTGTCAGTGATCTTCACCCGGATCGGGATCAAGCCATCGGTTCTGACCGTCACGGCCGGTCATCTGTTATGGGCGATGCCCTTTGCCTTTATCGTCATTCTGACCAGCATGAGCGGCGTGCGCAGGTCTTGGCTACTGGCCGCTGCCGACCTTGGTGCAGGCTGGGGGCGGCGCTTTTTTGATGTGACGCTGCCCCTGATCCTGCCGGGACTGATCAGTGCGCTGCTGTTTGCCTTCCTGCTGTCGCTTAATGAATTCGCGCGCGCGTTCTATCTGGTTGGCCGCCAGAACACCCTGCCGATCGAGATGTTCGGCAAGATGAACTCTGGCGCTAACCCGACGATCTATGCACTGTCGGGCGCAATTTTCGCGGTCTCAATCCTGTGCGTTGGCTTGATCGTCGCGCGACAGGCCCGTTTGCGGTGAAAAATGACCACCTGACGCCAAGTTTGGCAGCGCCTGGCGGGATGCAAGTCAGCAAAAGAATGGCCGCATGACGCAGTTTGCCGCAGGTGCCCTGCCGTACCAGCATCGGTCGCCTTTCCGCCCTCTAGGTCCGTGCAGTGCCGAAATTGCTTCGCGATGAACGAATGGCCGCTTCGGCTTGATGCTGTACCTGCCCTGCCGCACCGCCGTCGGGCTGCTACCGGCCCTTTGTGTTGGGGCGCGAGGAACAGTTGAAGGTCCCCCGCGCCGTTTTTGGCCAGTTGCATCCCACGCTCAAATTGGTCACCGCCCCCGCTTGTCCGCCACCGACCAGAACCCCGACCCGATAATCAGCAATGCTCCGATGATAGGTTCGACACCGGAGGCTTAGACCGCCCCCTTCGCGACCCTCGCGGTGCCCTCCACGGTCAGGATTTGGCGGATGAGGACAAGAATTGTAGGTTTCAGCGTCGTGTTCTCCCTTTCAGATTTCATCAGTTGCGAGAAGGAATTCGCCCGACACCATGGGTGGCAGGCGAAACGGGCGAAGTGGGCAGGTGGTGGGCCGGTGCGCGCGGAGCAGGTGGGGTTCGGTGATGCGGGCGAGACATGGTTGGGAGATTCTGGCAGCAGTCGGACGCAGGATCCATCCTTCAGCCAAAGCCGGCCTTTCTTAGCCTGTTTCTGTATAACCTTGAGTGTAGTTGGGAAGACGCCACACTGGGGCCTTTCCTGATCCTCCTCCATCCTGCCGCCGGATCCTCTCCACGCACTCGTGACTTACATGCCAGCCTGCGTTGTTCAGCAAGCCGGTGATCATGCCATAACCGTAGCGTCCAAACTGTCGGGTTAGCGCGAATTGCACGGCGAAGACCGCGCCAGGGTCAGCGTCGTGGGCCGAGCGGGTGATCATGCGCCGGCTGGACGACTGCGTTAGTGCAAAAATGAGGCGCATTACCGACCAGAGTGAAAGCAGCCCGCCTAGGGCACCGACAGAGGCGGAGGGCGGGACTCCGCCGCACACTTATTGAAGCGGTGATACGCCAAGAAGAAGTGCTGCACGGGAAGCGCTGCACTTGAGTCCAAGATTAGGCCGACATTCCACGCATGGATGTGGCCTTCGTTGCGCAAGACTACGATCGGCATCCACGATGGCCTGATATCCTCACCGATCAAGTCATCTAGGTGATCCGGGGAGAGCACGGACTGGCCGCGTTCATTATCCTCGATTGATCGTGAGGGCTGTCCTGATCACACCTTGGCGGCGTATTTCCACGGCAGCAGACCGTCGATCTGGCTATGTTTCTGGCCTTTGACGATGGCGGCAAACGTGTTTGTGAGCCATACATGAGGGTCAACGGCGTTCATCTTGCAGGTTTCGATCACCGAGGCGATGGTCGCCTAGTATTCCGCGCCTCGATCGTGGCCTGCAAAGAGGGCGTTCCTTCGGTTCAGGGCAATGGGACGAACGGTGCGCTCGACGGTGTTGTTGTCGATTTCGATGCGACCGCCAGACATGAAGCGGCCAAGGCCATCATGGTATTTGACGATGTAGGCGAGTGCCTCACCGAGGGGCGATTTGGCCGAAGCGCGGGCGCGGTTGCGGCGAAGTCAGTCATCATTTCGGGCAAGGATCGGGGCTGAGCGGTCTTGACGCGCGGCATCGCCGCCTCGAATGTCGGCGTTTATGGCGCAAAGCTCTCGGATGAGGGTCACACCTTCCTCGGCAATCGGCGTGGGGCCAGAGCGGGTGATCTTTATCAGCTTGCGGCGGGCATGCGCCCAAGAGTGGGCAAGCTGAATCAAGGCGCCAGTCCGCTCAGGCGCGATCAGTCGGTTGTATCCGATATAGCCGTCGACCTGCAGGATGCCTCCCGTCGCGCTGCAATATCCGTTCGGCATGACGGCCCCCGCGCCCGGTGG